>JAGXLC010000212.1 GCA_018334875.1 Bacteroidales bacterium
GATGGTGTAATGGCTGATGTTCGTGAAACCCTGCAGAAATTTCCTATTGATTTAATTCAATACAACATAGACAATACCCACAGGTTGGATATAGTATTTGATCCGGATGCTGACCGGAAGGAGGCAAAAGGATGGCATGTGGTGGATAATAAGGCATTGCCAATTGATGAACGGTTGTATAAATACAATCGTAGCGGTTTTGACTTAAAATCAAGGGGAAATGATAGGTCCGCTTATCCGGGAACATTATATCTTTTGCCCTATTACATGGCGCGTTATCATGAATTGATTAAATGAATTGACCATTAAAAAAAATAATTAATATAAGTAGTTGAATTTAAAATATATTTAAATATTTTTTAACCCTAAAATTAAAGAAAGGAGGTATTTTTATGATCAGAGATTTTTCGTTGAATTCAAATTTTAAAGTTAAACAAATCTTTTTTTTGGAAACTCAAGTTGAGCATAATGAAATTAAAACTCGATTAAAAACTACAGATTATGAAAAAAAGAATTTCAATCTCAAGTAAATTTTTGTTGTTGGTGGTTTTTGTTTTTGGATCATTTATTAATTGTGCTATTGCGATAAAATCGAATTCATTCAAAAGCGAAGTCCGGCAACAACAAATTGAGATTACCGGCACGGTAACCGATGTTGCAACAGGCGATCCTTTGCCTGGGGTGAATATCGTTGTCGAAGGCACAAACATTGGTACTACAACAAACATGGATGGTGAATATACCATTGAAGCACCTGCCGATGCCACACTGATAGTTTCTTCTGTGGGCTATCAGGAACAGCGCCTTGAAATTAAAGGCAGACAGAAGATTAATGTAGAATTAACACCATCTGTCGAAGAGATTGATGAAGTGGTGGTTACGGCACTGGGTCTTTCGAGAGAAAAGAAATCACTTGGATATTCCGTTTCTGAGGTGAGCGGTGAAAGCATTGAAAAAATTACCCAGGAAAATGTTATGAATTCGCTCTCAGGACGGGTTGCCGGTGTGGCTATCAATTCAACGGGTGGAACCGGTTCTACCGTTAGCATGGTTATCAGGGGTGCCTCATCATTAACCAGTGATAACCAGCCGCTGTTTGTCGTTGACGGGGTACCTGTCAACAATACACTTGCAAACGTTGGTGAGACAGGTGCCCGGAACGAAGTTGACTACGGGAGTGCCATTGGAGACATTGATGCTAGTAATGTTGAAAGTATCTCCGTGCTGAAAGGCCCGAGTGCTGCTGCACTTTACGGTTCACGTGCAGGTAACGGTGTTGTGCTTATAACAACAAAATCAGGAAGGGATGTTGACGAAATGAGAGTGGAAATAACCTCAAATACAGTTTTTGAAACTCCCTATGCTTTCCTTGACGTGCATAGCAAATTTGCTAACGGCAGGAGGCCTTATACCCAGGATGCCAGGCCTGATAACGGTTTGCCTTATTATGATGTACCCAGTGGTGATTCTTACTGGTGCGGTCCGGAACTTGACAAGGGCCAGATGGGATATGTATGGCCTTTCTTTAATGAGGATGGTGAACTTGAAGCAAAGGAGCTGGTATCCTATCCTGACAACTTGAAAGAATTTTTTCAAACAGCTTTTACCACAACAAACGGGTTTGCTGTATCCAATTCCATTGAAAGTTTAAATTACAGGCTATCGTATAACAATATGCAGCATAAGGGGAATATTCCTAACACCGACCTTAACAGGAATTCACTCACCCTTAATTCTTCCGCCAAGTTACTGGATAACCTGAGATTAAACTCAAGTATCAATTATAAAAATTCCGGTGCTGCTAACCGTGCTTCAGGAAACAGGTCAGCCAACCCGATGGCGAACCTTTACAGAAGGATAAGTCCTTCCATTGACATTGATGATTTGAAAGATTACTGGCTTCCCGGCCAGGAAGGTATAAGACAAAGAGGTCCTTATAACCTAACTATTGATCCTGTTACCGGGGAGCTTGGATCATCGAGTACTTCTGACAACCCTTATTTTCTTGCTAATGAAATAAATAACGCTTTCAGAAGGGATAGGATACATGGCTTTGCCCAACTGGAATGGGAAATTCTTCCCCAACTGCAATTGATGGGACGTTTTGCCCACGATCAGTACAATGAAAAACGTGAGTCGAGTATTGCCCTGAGTTATCAGCGTGATCCAAATGGAGTTTACGGCCTGACCGATCTTTACCGGAGAGAATCAAATGCTGATTTCCTGTTGTCATACGATAACACCTTTGATGTTTTCACTGTAACTGCATCAGCCGGTGGTAACTATATGTACAGAAGATTTGAAAACAGATACGACCAGACCAAATCCAGGGGTGGTGGTATAAGTGTTCCGGGTGTCTGGTCGCTGAACAACATTAATTCCGACAACCTTAATTATGGTTCAAGCTGGTCACAGAAAGCAATTTACAGTCTTTACGGTCAGGCTTCATTCGGATATAACGATATGATCTATCTGGACTTGACCGCAAGAAACGACTGGTCCAGTACATTGCCTAAAGAAAACCATTCCTATTTTTATCCTTCTGCATCATTATCGGTACTTGCCAATAATCTTTTTGATATGGGAGGAAATGTCTCACTTGCAAAGATAAGAGCCGGATGGGCCCAGGTAGGTAACGACACCGATCCTTATCGCCTGAATTCAACAATGGGCAGCCAGTCCGCCTGGCTGGGACAGACACGTATGTCAACTCCCGGTAGCTTATTGCTCCCCGATCTTAAACCTGAGATCCAGACTTCATGGGAGATTGGGGCGGAACTCGCCTTTTACCAGAACCGCCTGAGGTTTGAAGGTACATATTATAAGGCTGAAAATGAAAACCAGATCCTTGGAATAGGATTACCTCCTTCCTCAGGGTATAGTTCAAGGCAGATCAATGCAGGTTTAATTTCAAGCAGGGGTTATGAGTTAATGGTTGGTGGTAGTCCGCTACGCACCAATGACTGGCTTGTGGATATGAATTTTGTTTATTCATGGAACCGGACAAAAATAGAGGAACTTGCTGAAGGATATGATTACTATGTATTCTGGACCAATGCCAAAGGGGGAGCAGTAACAAGAGTAGGTGATGAAATCGGACAGATTGTGGATGATCCTATGATCAGGGTTGATGATCCAGATTCCGAATATCACGGATGGCCTCTTTTAACTTCTAACGGTGGTCCGCAAGCTGGCAAATGGGAAGATTATATGGAACCCGGAGATAATACAGCTGTAATTGGTAATTTTAATCCCGATTTTCAGCTTGGAATGCAAACTTCTGTTTCCTTCAGAAACTGGAGCCTGGGTGCAAATTTTGACTGGAGAAAAGGCGGTCAGTTTGTTTCGCAGTCATATCGTTATATGGAATCGGACTATCTTACAAACCGGTGGATTGACAGGACGGTTAAAATTAATGACCTGAGTCCTGCCGAGCAGGCTCAATATCTAAGGGATAATGCCGATAAGTATCTTTCTCCCGACGGTGAATTCTGGGTAATTGTAGGTGGTCCTACCGAAGATTATGGTGGCTTGCCTCACACTGAAGGTGGTATTACATTGACTGACGGTAATTTTATGCCAGGAGTTTCAGGTTCCTATGATGATAATGGAAACTTTGTAATGGACCAAGAACATCTTGGCGACGAAGGAACACCAAAATTCAGATGGCAAAATACTTTCGGTTGGAGCCATACGGAAAATTCATTGTTTGATGCTGATTTTATAAAGCTCAGGGAACTTTCCCTGACTTACCAGATCCCCCGCAAACAGGCTATCGGGCTTCAAAATGCTTCAGTAACACTTTACAGCCGTAATTTGATTCTTTGGACAAAAGCCGGTATCAATGTTGATCCCGAGAGGGCGTTTCAGTTAAGTGGAAGTTCTTTTGACCAGGGTGTTGAACTTTTTAACGTTAATCCATGGACAATTCCTGTCGGTATCAGGTTAAATGTAACTTTTTAAATTATTAAATTATGAAAACATTATATAAAATATTTTTAATTTTAGCGGTTATAGCATTTACTTCATGTGAAGAAGAGTTAACCGAGCTAAATGTGAATCCAAACGGGGTCGATCCTACGGTTGTTAACCCGAACCTGGTTTTACCTACCGTTATTACCGGAACGGCGGATAATTATTTAAACCCTAATTACCAAAGCCACTTTGCCGGTGTTATGCAATATATTCAGAAATCCGGATGGTCCGGAGCGACAAATGATTTCGAATGGAAGGGTCCCACAAGCTGGAATAGTTGGTACAGCAACCTTAGGAACGCTAAACATATTTATGAGAGGGCTGATGAAATGGATATGGACTTCCATAAAGGTGCTTCCCTTGTTTTAAAAGCCTTTAACTTTGGTTATATTGCAGATACCTGGGGTGATGCACCTTATACAAACGCATTGAATGCTGCTGAAGGTGGAGAGGAAAATTATTTTCCCGTTTATGATACCCAGGAGACCATTTACAGGGGGATAATAGGTGAGCTGAAAGAGGCAAACACGCTGTTATCTCAATCACGCGCTTCATACCAGGGAATCAATCCGGATGCCGATATTCTTTACGGAGGAGATCCTGCAAAGTGGAGAAAATTTGCCAACACCCTTATGCTAAGATATTACATGAGATTGTCAGATAAACTTCCCACTTTTGCCAAGGATGGCATTGAAGAAATAATGTCAGACCCCGGTACCTATCCCATTTTTTCTTCTTTTGAAGATGATGCAGGAATGCCTTATTCCGGAACATCACTAGGTGATTCATGGCCGAGAAACAAGACTTTTGAGCAAACCGACAGAGGCTTTGAGAGGGTTCAGTGTGCTGCAGGTATCAGGGATGTACTTATGGGATACAATGATCCCAGGTTGGATGCCTGGTTCAATCCGGTATTAGTGCAGATTCAGGTATCTGAGGATTACCCTGAAGGTAGTGTTACCGTTGGTTCAACAAGGTATGTCAGACCCGATTATTTGACTGCCAATAATCTTGTTGTTTATCACCCGGATAACTGGGTTGATGATGTTGCTGCGGGTTTTGAACTTATTGATACAAACCGGTATGTTGGAATACCAATTGCTTCCAGTATTAGTGATGGTTCCCAATATAATCTTAACCCTGCACCAATTCAGGGTGGACCTAACGTTCATGTATCGGCTCTTGATGATTTGTTCAAGAAGCCTACGGATGATAAGTTGCTTGCAAGAATGATAACTTATGCCGAAGCATGTTTTATTCTGGCCGAAGCTGCTGAAAAAACCTGGAACGTTGGTTCCGGTTCTCAGCAGGATTGGTATGAAAAAGGTATTGAAGCGTCATTTGACATGTGGGGAGTTGATGGTTATGATGATTACATTACCGAAGCCGGTGTTGCATATGATGGTTCCCTGGAGCAGATCATAGAGCAAAAGTGGATAGCTAACTGGACCATTGCCCATGAATCATGGTGCGATTGGAGAAGGACCGGTTTTCCTCAGCTTAGCTGGGGGGATAAAGGACAAAGAAATTCAATGCCATTACGTTTCCAGTATGGCTCTGGCGAAATATCCAGGAATGAACAGAATTACCAGACCGCTGTTGCACGATTGGTTGAAACTCCATTTACCGCACAGGATGGTAAAGACAGTGCATGGTCCAAATTCTGGCTTCTTCAGGACTAATTTTTTCGTGAAGCTTGGCTTTCTATGGGCTTTGTTTGTTGAGTTGGTAAGGATTATAGAAACTTTATTTGATGGAGTCGATGAAATGCAGATCATGATAAAAATTCTAAACGACGAAAAAGCTTACGCCATATTAGCCCAATTGCTTCAACAGGAAAAAGAGCTTGAAAATGCAGCATGAACGAAAATGGAAAACATTAATGGATTAATTATCAGTAAAATAAACAAGCAGGCTGATATTTTATATTACTGCTTATTAGCATATTAAAAACAACTGCGAAACTTGAGTTTCTTAATTTGAGGGAGTATTCAGCTATTTCTTCATGGATATATAAGAATAAGGCCAATATAAGATTGTATAAATGAGTAGAAAATTGAAAAAGGAATCTTATATTGGCCTTATACAATTAGTTACAGACCTCAACAAAATTTAATAAATAATTAGACTTGTTTATAATTTTTTGATAATAAAGCGAGTTAACAAACAACATTTTTATAAATCTAATTTTATAAAATGATATAACCACTAATAGGTTGCAAATTTTGATAGATTTAACAAATAATCTTTTATGTGTGATATATTTCATTGTAATTAATATTCTATATGCAGATATTACATTATATAAAACTAAAATCAAATGCCCAATTATTGAATTATTAACTAATTATCAAATATTTGGAGGTTATTTTAGGTTATCAAAACTGAGATCTGAACTAAAACAAATCAACATGAAACGAATTGTAATTTTAGGATTAATGCTGCTTAAAATCGTGATCGCGGGAATCATTACGGCGGCCTTCGCCGCGGTGGAGGAGCCCACCTACGCCGAGCGGCTGGGATGGGACGCGGGAGAACGGGTGCTCATTGTGCACGCCGATGACGCCGGCATGTCGCTGGCCACGAACCTAGCCACGATAGAGACGCTGGAAGACGGCGTGGTGAAGTCGGTGAGCGTCATGATGCCCACGCCGTGGGTGAGCCATTGGCGGGATTACATGGACGAGAATCCCGATGTGGACATGGGCCTCCATTTGACGTTGACGTCAGAATGGGCGCCTTACCGGTGGCGTCCCGTGGCCGGTACCCTGCTAGGATTGTTGGATCCCGACGGCTACATGTGGAGCGGCGTCGGCGACGTGTTAGTGCACGCCTCGCCCGATGAGGTGGAACAGGAGATACGTGCCCAGATTGAGCTGGCCCGGCGCATGGATCTGTCGATAACTCACCTCGACAGCCACATGGGAACGTTGTTCGAGCCGGAATTTATTGAACGTTATGTGGAAGTGGGAATCAAGGAGCAAATCCCCGTGCTGATGCCGGGACCAACCGAGGCCGAGCGGCGGGGCTTCGAATGGGTGGACCAAGCCCGGGCAATGGCTGAGCGGGTGTGGAAAAGCGGATTGCCAGTAATCGATTATATCCACACCGATAGCTACGGTTGGAAAACGACGGACAAGGTAGACCACTACGTCGAGGCTATCCGTAACCTGGAACCGGGCATCACGCAAATGATTGTCCATCCCACCAAGCCGGATACTGTTGTGGACGTCATCACGGGTGGCCGCGAGCACCTCTACGGAGACTACCACGCGCTCGTTGACCCCCGGGTTAAAGAGACGCTTGAAGAAGAGGACATTATTCTTACCACGTGGCGCGAGCTGATGGAGCGCCGCCGG
>JAGXLC010000213.1 GCA_018334875.1 Bacteroidales bacterium
TGCACACAGGGAACCCCTGCCGGCTTGCCTTCCGGCATACCCGGTATGGTTGAACTGATGGAGGGAGCAATACAACAGGCCCCGCAGTGTTTTCTGCATTCCATAAAGCATCGGTTTGTTTTTGACTTGATGGATTCTGTTTGCAAATTTATTTATCTTTATGCAGGTTAACAAATCGGGAAACTTTCGTGAAACAATTCAATTAACACGAATACTGAGGCATATAAGAGGTTTATGTTTGTTTTTTCTGATTTGTCTGTTTTGTGTATTTTTTTTAAATTTCAACAAAATTGAGATGGGATTCTTTTTTCTGAATTTGTTGGTAGATATGCTTTATAGATACATTTAACCCGAATAATTCAAGAATTATTCCTGTCTCCGACAGCGACTAAGGTTCACTAAAATTTTTTTCAAAAATTTAAGTTCACCTAAGTCGGGGTTATCCTGCATTTTATTCATTTTTATAAAAACTTATGAATAATGCAGGTTAAGTTGTTATTTTAAAGGTTTTTATACTCAGTATTAAAGAACATATAATAAATCAAGCATTATGAACAGAAGAAAATTTATTAAGACAGGAACCGCTGCTGCTTCTTTATTTGCTGTTAACGGTGCGTTGAGTTACGCTTCGGCTCCAACCAGCCAGAGTAAGCAGGCAAAGCATGAGTTCAATTTACACTATGCCCCTCATTTTGGAACGTTTAGCAATAGTGCGGGAGATGATCCGGTCGATCAGGTCAAATTCATGGCGGATGTTGGTTTCACTGCATTGGAGGATAACGGCATGAAGGGCCGGGATAAATCCATGCAGGAAAAAATTGCTGCTGAGATGGATCGTCAGAATATGAAGATGGGAGTTTTTGTAGCCCATGAGATCGCCTGGAATGAGCCCAACCTGACCAGCGGAGACAAGAAGGCAAGGGAAAAATTCCTTAAAGAAATCCGGGAATCAGTGGAAGTAGCCAAACGGGTCAATGCGACATGGATGACCGTCGTGCCCGGCCATAAGGATCTGAGGAAAAATATGGGATATCAGACAGCCAATGTCGTAGAGACCTTAAGACGGGCTGCCGAGATCCTTGAACCCCATGGTTTGGTGATGGTGCTGGAAGTGCTGAATTTCAATAATCATCCGGGGCAGTTCCTCCAGAAGATGGGACAGGCTTATCAAATTTGCCGGGCAGTGGACAGTCCATCCTGCAAAATATTGGCCGACATCTATCACCAGCAAATTCAGGAAGGCAATCTAATTCCCAACATTGACATGGCCTGGGATGAGATTGGATACTTCCAGCAGGGAGATAATCCCGGAAGAAATGAGCCTTATACCGGTGAGATTAATTTTAGGAATGTTTTTAAGCATATCTATGATAAGGGATTTAATGGCATATTGGGAATGGAACATGGCAACTCTATAAGCGGAAAGAAGGGTGAACAGGCATTGATCGATGCCTACGTGAAGGCGGATAATTTTGAAACCTGATCATTCGCTTCTGATTATAGGGTTAGAATATGGGAATGATTAAATACCCAAGATATTGGAAATCATTCAATCAATCAATCATTCATTATTATTAAAAAAAAGAGGTTGCTTCATGCAACCTCTTTTTTTCAATAAATGGAGCATAATGCTTTTTCTTACTCCTCGGAGCCGGGAACCGGCACCTCGTTATTGACCAGATCACTGGATCCCAGAGAGGTAAGTGACTCAGGACCTCCTTCGGGACCCAACTGGAGACTCGATTTCATCATCTGATCCCAGGTAACTTCTTCTCCGGTATATGCGGAAATTCTGCCCATTATTGCGCACATTGTCGATTTGGCAGTAAATTCGGCCACATTTACGGGTTCATTTCTCCGTATGGAGGTTACCAGGTGAATATGCTCCTGAAGATAAGGACTGTTTACGTCTTCGGGTTTCTCATAGGTCCATACCTTCTCGCCGTCTGGCTTGGCTATGTAGCTGGAGCAGTCGGAATAACCTTTTGTACCCCTTACAAATTCCGAAACATTGTTGACACAGCCGTCAATCTGTCTGCACATGCTATGGACGTGAATGTCATTTTCATATACAAAATCAACGCTGAAATTGTCATATTGGTCGCCGGTTACCCTGCGGTGTCTCGAGCCAAATCCTACTGCACGCTCGGGGAATTTACCGCCCATGAACCAATTGATGACGTCAATGTTGTGTACATGCTGTTCTGTGATGTGATCACCTGAAAGCCAAGCCCAGTTCACCCAGTCGCGTATCATGAATTCTATGTCGCTCCATTCGGATTTTCTCTCTCTGTACCAAAGCTGTCCCATGTTCCAGTAGCAATTGGCAGCGACGATGTCACCGATTTCACCCCGCATGATGCGCTTATAGGCTTCGATATAGCTTTCCTGGTGATGGCGTTGAGTTCCTGTTATTACCGTCAATCCAAGGTCGTCGGCTCTTTTTGAGGCGCTGATGATTGAACGGGCGCCAACCGGATCTACAGCCAGGGGCTTTTCCATGAATACATGCTTGTGCGCGTCCACACAGGCTGCAAAATGCAGAGGCCTGAAATAAGGCGGAGTTGCCAGAATCACAATATCTACATCAGAGTCAATAACCTTTTGGTAGGCATCAAATCCAACGAAAGCTTTGTCATCTGAAACTTCCTGCCCGGTTTGATTTTTGATTTTTTCGCGGCTCTCTGCCATTTTATCTTCAAAAACATCGCCCATGGCAGTTAATTCCAGGTTAGGACCTGCATTGAGAAAATTGACTGCAGCTCCGGTACCTCTGCCTCCGCAGCCTACCAGGCCAGCCCTGAGTGTATTGCCTTCGGGGGCTTTGTTTAACATGGGAGGCAGGTCGAGATCTGCTTTGGTACCACCTCTGCTACATGAAGATAACCAGTTTGCGGTCAGAGCCATACCGGCTACACCAAGTGCGCTTTTTGTAAGAAATTCTCTTCTTGTTTGTTTATTTTTGTGTTCCATATCACAAGATTATTTAAAGTTAACCATTAATTTTCGTTTTCCTGAGGTTCACAAACTACCCTGAAAGCTACGTGATTGGCATCTGAATACCACCAGACGCTTTTGGGCATCTGGGGATCGGTTTCCATCCATTTCTCCGATTGTGTATGTCCTCTTTCGGCAGATCGTACATCAGAGGCTCCGTCTTTAAAAGATCCTCCTCTGATAACATACTCTTCTCCTGATGAAGGTCCTTGAGGATTCTCCACTTTATTTCCATATTCAGAGTATATGTCCGGATCGTAATAATCACTACAGAATTCCGCAACATTACCCAGCGTATTTTTAAGCCCGAAGGGATTGGATTTCACTTCTTCCGGAGGCTGGGTTCTGGCATTGCTGTTCATTTGGTAGATGACATAAGTATTGATAACCGATGTATCGGCTCCAAAAATGGAGGAGAACAAGCCTTTTTGTGAATACTTTTTGGGGCTGCCTTCGAAAAAGTAGGCGCCCTCCTTACTTCCTCTGGCTGCATATTCCCATTCGGCTTCTGTTGGTAACCGGTAATTTTTTCCGGTCTTTCTGCTCAGCCAATGGCAGTAAACTCTTGCTGCATAATGGGTCATGGTTATCGCAGGCCGGTCACCCCGTCCCCATCCCTGGTCGGGATTGCCATATGGTGGAGTTGGGCCTGTTATACCGTCTACCATCTCCTCAGGAGGTATTCCGTAATCGTCGGGCCTTCCTTCTGACATGGTCTGAGAGAAAAAGGCAAGGAAAGCATCCCATGTGGTTTCAACCCTTGCTATATAAAAACTGTCGAGTTTAACCTCTACCTGCGGACCCTCATCTTCATCCCTGAAGGGTTCATCTTCCGGGCTTCCCATTGTAAAAGTACCTCCGGGGATGGCTTTCATGTCAAAGCTTACCGAGGTGCCCGGGATATATTCCGTATAATCGCCAAAAGTATCGATTTTTGCAGGTTTATTATAAATCTCAACTTCTTCTTCCTTCTTCATTCCAAAATCTACATTTTTAGCCATCACTGCATCTTCATCATAATGACCTACATGTAAGTGGCAATTGATACAACGAACGGTTTCTTTGTTTTGTGAATAGTGTAGATGGCCTTCTTCACCTTCTTGTGATAATCCTTTGGGAAATAAATTTTGATGACATTTCAGACAAGAACTTTCATAAACATGGCCTTTTGCGTATTCAAGCTGGGATTTTTGCTCCCAGTTGATCTCGTCAATGTCCTTGAAGAGTTTTCCATACACATCACGGGTGCCTGTTATGGCTTTTTCAGTCAGATAGTACAGATCACCCGGCGGAGGCAGGTGGCATTCAACGCAATGGACTACAACTCCACTTTCATTATCATAATGGGTCGATTGTTTCCAGGATTGCGTGGAGTGGGGGTGAACGTGGCATGATGCGCAGAAGTCGTCTGTTGAAGTTAATTTGACCAATTTATTACCCCCTAAAAATATTATAGAACCGACAAGTATACCAACGATGAATAATGTGGTGTAGGTTTTCTTGATAAGTTTTCTTTTCATGAATTTGATTTTTCTTGACAGCCGTTGATTTTATGTATTTTTAGGTGCATAAAAGTACGCTAAATGTAAAATTATACCAAGCATTTTCTTATTTTTTATTCAATCTAAATTATTCACCGGTGATTTTTCGGAAGTTATTTAATCAGGGGTTCGGAATTTGATGTTCTTTAATGCCGCAGTAGTCCTCCATGAAGAAATGCCCAGCGGGCGTGATAACCGTACCTCCGGACGCACAGAAAATTCATGATCCTTTATATTCACATCAACCACCTGTTTTTTGTCAATCCAGGCTCGTAGCTTCTGGCTGGTAACACGAACACGGATGTGGTACCATTGTTGTTTTTCAAATTTCATCAACCGTTTGGTGAAATTTTCCGATGCATCTTTATCATCGATGTTGCTGATCCCTACCACTGTGCCTCCCCAGCCACCGACAATCAGAGTACAATATTCATCTCCGACCGGAAAGGTCAGTCCGCAGAAAAAATCATTACCCTTAACACGCATGGCATCCAAGGCTATTTCATAATTTTCTTCCGGGAATTCCCGTTGCCACGTGACACCGGTGCAACCGTCTCCCATTCCCAGAATAATTTTCCCCTCGGATTCATCTATGCGTACGGGTCCCTGAGGTCCGAAATTGGTTATTTGCCACCCGTCCAGTGTTCGTCCGTTAAACAAGGGCCGCCATCCCAGGGAATCGGGTTCGGCGTTGTATCCCACCGGTGAAGGATCATTGATTTCTTCCTCATTTTTATTTTGCAGAAGATGCTCCTGGAGAAAGAAAATTCCTGCACCAATTAAAATGGCTGTGAGAAAAATGAATAAGTACCGGGTTTTTAGGGAGAAGCGCATAGTGGATTAACAATTTCTTACTTCTTTTTAAATCATTCTATTTTTTCGAACATAAGAAGCCTGAAGTCCATAGCTGCCTCTCCCGGGATGTTTAACGCTTCAAGTGTCAATGTTCCTCTTCCTTCTTCCAGGTGAATCGTACCCAGTTCCATGGTCATGAAGGCTTTCACATAGGATTCCATGCGTTTTGACCGGTCGTCTTCCATACCGCGGAGCGGGGGATCATGGGCCTCGGTTATTTTACCGGTTATCTCAGCCGAGCCCATACTAAGCTCAATGGTGGAACCCAGGTTCTGGCGGGAACAGGTGTAGTAAAGCTCAACCTGGTAATCACCTTCACTGAGCACGTCAACATCCCAGGTGATTTTGTCCGATGAGGCCGTCCAGTTGGTAAAAAAGGTGCAGTTGGGAAAGCGGTTGGAGCGCTCTATGTTTCCGTGTGGTTCTGCGTCACGGGCAGGCATCTGTGTATACTTAAAATTAGAATGGCCAATGGGAAAAGGCCTACTGTCCCTGTCAAGTTCTGCAGTCATCTCTTTTTTCCATGTTGACAGCGAATCTTCCAGGCGATCGGCTACCTGCGGATTTTTATCAGATACATCGATGTACTGGCCCCGGTCTTTGTTGATGTCGAACAGGCGGCCTTCACCGTCGAGTCTGTATTGCTGGCTTCTTACACTGGCTCTTCCTCCCCAGAAAGAATAGAGCAGGCGGCTGTTCCATGATTCGTCATTTCTAAAAAGCAGGGGTTCCAGGCTAACACCTTCGACGGGTTTGTTGGTTTCCGGTTTAATGCCTGCTAGATCGGCTAGTGTGGGAAGCAGATCGATCGCTCCTGCAATTTCGTCTATCTTTGTATCCGCCTTGATCACCCCGGGCCATCGTATAAAAAGGGGCGAGCGTACGCCTCCTTCGTCAGTAGACCCTTTTCTGCCTTTCATGCCCCCGTTCCATCTCCAGCCGTTGGGGCCGTTGTCGCTGAAGTACACCACGATGGTGTTTTCTTTTAAGCCGAGCTTTTCTAGCTTGTCCATCAGGCGGCCCACATTCCAGTCGATGTTCTCGCACATGGCCAGGGCGGCTTTAAGATGCTTCATATCCTCCTTTTCCGGGTCGCGGTGGTGCATGTTCAGGGTGGCATCTTCGAATTTGTCCCACCATCGGTCGGGAACCTGCATGGGGGAGTGAGGCGTGTTGTAGGGAAGATAAAGGAAGAAAGGCTCCTCCCGCTTTTCTTCAATAAACTTCATGGCTTTTTCGGTCAGGTCGTTGATGATATATCCGTCTCCCTGCACCAGCTTTCCGTTATGCTCAAGCATGGGGCTGAAATAATCGCCCCAGTGGCCTGAACAGAAACCATAGAATTCATTAAATCCCCTTGCATTGGGTTGATAGGGATACTGCATTCCGTTGTGCCATTTCCCGAAAGCTGCCGTTTCATATCCGGCAGACTGGAAAACCTCTGCAATGGTGGTCTCATCCAGATCCATCCGCTCACCTCCGGCAGAGGTGGAATACACATTGCTGTGGGGATGGTATCTGCCGGTCAGCAGTTCAGCACGTGTGGGCGAGCTTACAGGGCATACGTAAAAGTTCTCGAATTGGGCTCCGTTTTGACCCAGGGCATCAATATTGGGAGTTTTCAGGTTGGTGTTCCCGTTTATGCTTAAATCCCCCCACCCCTGATCATCGGCCAGGATGACAATCATATTGGGCTTTTTACTTTGATAACGGGTGGGTTTTTGGGCTGGAGCCTCATTATGAAGGCTGTTTCCCAAAAAAGCGGTGGCGCCTATAAACAGGGCATGCTTTATCATGGCGCCCGATGGCTTATGACTGCTGCTGAATGTAAAATCCATCATTATATTTTTTGTGTTTTCT
>JAGXLC010000214.1 GCA_018334875.1 Bacteroidales bacterium
GCAATACCAGTTACATTGGTGCCCATCAATATGAAGAACACGATCTCAAAGAACCCCTCACGCTTCAGGATCATGGAGACCTTGTAAGCTACCGGAACATTTGGGTAAGAGAATTATAGCATCAGAGATACTTAGCCCCGGCCTTAAAAATGCCGGGGATAATTCATGTAAGAACCCATGAAGTAGCTTATTCATAAACAAATATTAATCATCTAAACAAATACCTAACTATGAAAAATCAAACCCTAGCAATCATCTTCTCTTTTATTTTGATATGTTTTCCTTTCGTTATGATCAATGCGCAGGAAAACGAAGAAAAAGTTGACGACCAAACCTTGCTGGAATTATATGAAAGCCTTCGGGTTGCTGATGTTTCTGATGGAATGGATATGGTGGGCCTGCGTGACCTGGGACTGATGGATCAGAAGATACAGGCCCTCTGGAAAGATATTGAAGACTTTAAGCATACGTTTTGCGGTATTGCTGTGACTGCCCGCTATGTTCCCACCAATGATGTCATAAAAAATCCCATGTCTAAAGAGGAATTTCAGCAATGGGAAGGCGAATGGTATAACAACAAATCACCCGAGCCCTTTGTGAAATTTCTGAAATCAGGCTCCATTGTGGTAATTGATGTTGAAGGTGATGGCGATACGGGTACGGTTGGTTCATATAATGGCCTGGCCTGGATAAGCAAAGGAGCCAGGGGAATCATATCCAACGGAGGGGTTAGAGATACCGACGAACTGATCAAACAGGAGGTGCCGGTGTATTTTGACCCCGAGAACAGGGGAAGAGGCATCCGGCCCGGACGCAATGAGATCGAATCGGTAAACGAAACAGTGACCCTGGGTGGAGTTCAGGTGAACCCGGGAGATGTTGTGGTGGCCGACGGCGACGGTGTGATTGTCGTTCCCCGTAAACATGCCAAACAGGTAGCTCAATATGCCCGGGAAATACTGGAAGGTGACAAAGAGGCCAGAAGAAATCTGTATGAACAAATGGGCAAGCCTCTGGATGGAACGGTGAAGTAATTTATAAATGATCATCTATGCGTTTACTAATATTGTTGAATCTGTTTTTCCTTTGTTGTTCAGTCGCTTTAGCCCAACAAGATACTACTTTTACACGGGCGCGGGGTTATAAAGGAATATGGTTTGAACTGGGTCAGGTATCCACTTATGGAGATAAATACTCCGGGGGCCTGGGAACTTATACCGCCAAGCACAGGCCGCTGGCTATTTATGATACAACCAGCAATAAGACCTTTTTTGTATATGGCGGCACTACCGGAAAAAATGAAAAGCACCTTCAGTGCATGATCAGTTACTATGACCACAGCGCCGGGAAAGTTTCCCGGCCTGTGGTTGTCTATGACAAAAAAGGAGTTGACGATCCCCACGACAATCCTTCTTTGTTGATTGATGATAAGGGTTATCTGTGGGTATTTGTAAGCGGACGGGGAACCGCCAGAATGGGGTATAAATACCGGTCCACAGAACCTTACAAAATCGATACGTTTAAACAAGTCAGCAGGGAAGAAATGACTTATCCGCAACCCTGGTACGTTCCCCAACGGGGTTATTTTCATTTCTTCACCAAATATTCCGGTATGCGGGAACTTTATTTTGAATCCAGCAGTGACGGTCATGTCTGGAGTAAGGATAGAAAATTAGCCGGGATAAAAAGACCGGATGATGAACAGGCAGGTCATTATCAGATCAGCAGCCGTAACGGAGAGAGACTGGCTACTTTCTTCAACTGGCATCCCAATGGAAATGTTGACCGCCGGACAAACCTGTATTACCTTGAAACTAAAGATATGGGGGAAACCTGGCAAACGGCAGATCATGAGCAGGTTTCCCTGCCCGTAAGCCAAGTGGATCATCCTGCCCTGGTAGAAGAATATTTCAGTAAAAATCAGAATGTGTATCTGAAAGACATCAATTTTGACCATCAGGGCAATCCCATAGCCCTTTTCATTGTAAGTAACGGCCATAAAGCCGGTCCTGACAATGGCTTAAGACATTGGAAAATTGCTCACTGGAACGGTGAGAGCTGGAGAATCCACGATGTTTGTACTTCAGATCACAACTATGACATGGGAAGCCTGTATGTTGAAGAACATTTCTGGTGGGTGATAGCTCCTACAGCTTCAGGGCCTCAGCCCTGGGGTACAGGGGGCGATATGGTCATCTGGGAAAGCAGCAACCGGGGTGAATCCTGGAATAAGGTGATGCGGGTGACAGGCCAAAGCGAATACAATCACACTTATCTCAGGCGCCCTGTGAATGCTCATAGAGATTTCTACGGTTTTTGGGCCGACGGGGATCCCGGATCCTTCTCATCTTCCCGGCTATATTTTATGAACAAAGCCGGGAAAGTTTTTCCCTTGCCCTATGAAATGGACGGATCTTTCAAACGCATTCAAAGCGAATAAACATTTAAAATCGCGGAAAATCATTATATTTGTTAGTACCTTACTGGTCAAATTCTTGCATTTTTTGGCAAAACTTGGCCGGTAAAGGTACTTAAAGAAATTTTTGTAAATATTTAGTTATAAGAAGGTCGTATCGGATTTGCAGAACGAATTAACCTGAAGAATAATTCGGGTTAATTCTTTCATACATAAAATAAGCAACAACTAAAAAAACCATTATGAAGATCAACCAAGAATGCCTTAAAAGACCCCAAAAAGCAGAGAAATTGCTGTTAACGCTTGTGATAACCTTTATAACAGGCTTTTTTATTTTATCTTCCATGTCTGTATCAGCTCAGGAACCCAATGACTGGGAAAATCCGGCCGTATTTGAAAAAAATCAAACCGACCCCCACGTTTCAGTTGTTCCTTATCAGAATGATCAGACAGCGCTGGAATACAACCGGGAAAATTCTCCTTACTATCATTCCCTTGACGGTTACTGGAAATTTTCATGGGCAATCAATCCGGCAGAAGCCCCGGGAGATTTCTATCAGACGGATTATACGGTCAGTAACTGGGATGACATAACCGTTCCGGCCAACTGGCAAACCCATGGATATGGCCGGGTACATTACCGAAACGTGGGTCATGCATTTCCTTCCGATCCGCCCAATATTCCCCATGATTACAATCCTGTGGGTTCCTATAAAAAAACCTTCCAATTACCCCGGGAATGGGATGGGAGAGAAATTTTCCTCCATTTCGCCGGTGTAAAATCTGCCTTTTATGTGTGGGTGAATGGCGAAAAGGTAGGGTATGACCAGGGCTCCATGACACCCGCTGAATTCAACATCACCCCTTACCTTCAGGAGGGAGAAAACCAGGTGGCGGTTAAGGTCTATCGATTCTCCGATGGAACTTACCTTGAATGTCAGGATATGGTCCGTCTGAGCGGCATTTACCGGCGGGTGTACCTCTATTCCAAACCCAAAATGCATCTTAAGGATTTTTATGTCCGAACCGACCTGGATAAAGACTATCAGGATGCAAACCTGCTTATTGACGCCGAAATACAGAATAGCGCCAACAACGATCAGGAAAATTATTCTCTGAAGGCTACCTTGTATAATTCTGACGGAGAGCAGGTTTTCCTGGATAAATCGTTGGGCTCGGATATAAGTGTGAAATCCGAAACATTTAAAGAGATCACCTACAAAACAGAAGTAGAAAATCCCGACAAATGGTCTGCTGAATTTCCCAATCTGTATACGCTTATCATAAAACTGGTTGACCCGCAAGGAAATATTTCCGAAGTTGTCAGTGAAAAAGTGGGTTTCCGCCAGGTAGAAATAAAGGATCAGGCGATTCTGGTTAATGGAGTTCCGGTTACATTCAATGGAGTCAACTGGATACCCCATCATGCCAACCATGGCAAAGCGGTAACTGAAAATATGATGGTTCGGGATATTCAAACCATGAAACGCCACAACATCAATTGCATCCGCACCGCCCATTACCCTCCCGATCCGAAGCTGTTGGAGCTGGCCGATCAATACGGCATATACATTGTGGATGAAGCCAATATTGAGGCCCACGACAATACTTATCTTTCCGAAGAGCCGGCCTGGCGGGGAGCGTTCCTCGACAGGGTCACCCGGATGGTTCACCGCGACAAAAACCATCCCAGTGTGGTTATCTGGAGTGCCGGTAACGAAGCAGGTTCGGGAGAGCTTATGGCAGATGTGATTGATGCAGGGAAGGCTATAGACACAACGCGGCCCGGATGGCTGTATGGCGGCAATGCCGGCAGACTGCCCTTCGAAGATATTGTTGGCCCCCGGTATCCTACGGTTGAACGATTGACAGAAATTGCCAATTCACCCGGTGAATTTACCCGGCCTTCCTTCATGGATGAATATGCCCACGCTTACGGCAATGGCATGGGTAATCACCGCGGGCTCAGCCGGCTCATCCGTTCCACCCGCCGCTTAACAGGAGGAGCCGCCTGGGATTGGAAAAATCAGGGAATGGAACATTCCCGGCGCACCATCCCCGACAAATCCCCTTACGGCAATGACGCTGTATTGATGGGAGGAGCCCGCCTTACAGAAGGAAAATTCGGGAAAGCCCTTGATCTTAACGGCCATGACGACTGGGCACAGATTTATGAAGATCCTTCCCTGGATATCACCGGAAAATCCCTGACGTTGAGCGCCTGGATATACCCGCGCCCGTGGAAAGGAAAAAATCCCATTATAACCAAAGGCCGCGATCAGTATGCCCTCATACAGACAACCAGGGATACACTGGAGTTCAGTATATACGATGACAAGAAAGTTACAGTCGAGACCCGGGTTCCTGATGACTGGTATCAAAACTGGCATCATGTGAGTGGAGTATATGACGGATCCCGCCTTACTATCTATATCGACGGCCAACAACAAAATCATTTAGTTCACAGCGGTTCCATACACGACGGCGCCTCTCCTGTTAACATCGGCAGAACGTGGGGAACGGAATGGTTCTCCAATGCCATGATCGATGAGGTGAGGATCTACGAGAAAGCCCTTGCGGAGGAAGATATCAGGCAACTGGCAAATTCTGAAGCGGGGGAGGCATGCCTGTGGCTTACCTTCAACGATCAAAAAAATCAGGGAACGTATCTTGGGTACGGCATTTACTCGCAGCCCAATTCGACTGACGGAATAGTCTATACAAACGGAGAACCCCAGCCTGAGCTGATCCATATTGCCAAGAACCTCCAGCCCGTGGAAGTCGAAGCGGTAGACCTGGAAGAAGGGAAAGTTTCGGTCACCAACTACTTTCATTTTAGAAACCTCAACCAGCTAACCACCACCTGGGAAATGCTGGAAGACGGACAGGTGATTCAGTCAGGGAAAAGAGATCTACACATACCTGCCGGAAAGACCGATACCATTGACCTGTTTTATAACAAACCGGAGACCACTCCCGGAAGCGAATACTGGTTGAACATCAGCTTCCGGTTAAAGGGAAAACATGGACTGATCCCCGATAACCATGAAATGGCCTGGGAACAGTTTAATCTGCCGTTCCACAAGGAGAAACCCAGGGAGAAGGCAAAAGAAAAACTTCCCCAAATAGAGGTTGAGGAAAAAGACGAGGCAGTCATTTTCTCCAATACTTTCTTCAGATGCCGTATAAGTAAGGAAACCGGGAAAATAATCTCTTACCGGTACGAAGAGAAGGAATACCTGGAAAAACCCTTAGGTTTCAATGCATGGCGTGCACCCATACTCAATGAGCAAAGACACATTGACAGGGAATGGCGGGAAGCTGGACTGGATAATCTGGTCCACAAGGTGGAATCTTTCGATATGATTTCTGCGGAGCCTCATAAAAAGCAGGTGGAAATCACCGGTAATGTAACAGGCTCCGGCACGGGAGCGGGATTTAAGATAAGCTCCACACTAACCATTCTCGGCAATGGAGAGCTGATCATATCTCAGGAGGTTGATCCGAATGGTGAGCTACCGCCACGGTTGCCTAAAGTTGGAATGCAGGTCGGTATGAACAAAGAGTTTAGCAACCTGAAATGGTACGGCAGGGGACCCATAGAAACCTATCCCGGGAGGGAAATGGCGGCTAAAGTAGGAATCTATAACAAGACCGTTCAGGAGCTTTTTGAGCCCTATATTGTACCCGGAGACTATGGAAACCGCAGTGGTGTGCGATGGGCTGCACTGACCAATGATCAGGGTACAGGGTGGCTGGTGTCGGGTGATGATCTACTGAATATCAGTGCCCATCTCTATAGTACCCATAACCTGGACCGGGCAAGATATACCTATCAGCTTAAAAGGGACAATGCTGTATATTTTAATATAGATCATGTAGTTTCCGGGGTGGGCACCAAATTTCACGAGCCCCGCGATCAGTACCAGGTGAAAACCAAACCTTATTCCTATACCGTGCGGTTGAAACCGGTATCCAATAAAGATATGGTTCCCGTGAAATGAAAATTGGTCTGGGATTTTAAAAGTAGAGTTAAACCATGAATAACAATCAATACAGCAAAGCACATCAGGAAGCGGAGCATTTCCTGAATAATGAACAACAATTCCATCTGGGCATTTTGCCCACTGAACAATCCAATCCCAAAACCCGGAATCTGGATTCTATCTTTGAATCAAGTTCCATGGAGGGGGTAAAAGCCTTGCTTTCCGTAGATGAGGACATACCTCCGGTAGCGGAAAAAACTTTAAACGGGAAAGCATTCCGTGAGATGATAGAGGCCGGGGTAGGTGCAGTATCGTCCGGATCTAAGATCATTTTTTCGGGATGCGGTTCAACCGGTCGTTTGAGTATCCTGCTGGAAAGCATGTGGAGGCATTTCTTCCGGGATTTGTATCAAAATCATCCGGAGATATATGAAAAAGTAAAGCAATATGAAAATTCCGTATTCAGTATCATGACCGGCGGTGATTATGCGCTTATCCGCGCTGTAGAGTCGTTCGAGGATTACATGGAATTTGGCAGGCAACAGGCACGGGAAATGGAGATCACAAAAAACGATATGCTGGTTGCGATTACAGAGGGAGGTGAGACTTCATCGGTGCTGGGTACGCTGGAGGAAGCTGCCGACAGAAATGCTAAAGTCTTCCTGATGTTCAATAATCCCACTGAGGTCCTGCGGGAACATATCGACAGATCCCGAAAAGCCATAGATGATCCGCGTGTTACCGTGCTTGACCTTTATTGTG
>JAGXLC010000215.1 GCA_018334875.1 Bacteroidales bacterium
GGAACCCATGCAATTTGAAGGGTGTAATTGAATCCGATGAGCACGGCAAAAACTGCTACAAAGATAACGGCCAACAGGGCAGGTACCCTTTGTGAGGGTGAAACAGCCAACTGGTAAGCTGAAGCAATAAAAAAGGCAAATCCCAGTATCAACAGAAAGCCACCGGCCCATGCCAGATTTTGAACGGGATGGTAGTTGTTGATAAATGTTTGCACATCTACCCAGTCTGGTTGTGACTGGATCAGTGTTATAAAATATACCCCGGGAGGTCCCGAAAGGATGATCCCGGCGATAACAATGGCTGCCGAAATGGCGATAAGCCTGTACATAATTCCCGGTTTTGTCATGGTTTAATGAATTATTCGTTAGAAAATATCCCTAATATTAAATGTTGATTTATTGCACATTAACATCTCAGAAGTTTGCATAATGACCCGCTTACATTCCAATACCCTAAAAATAGACATTTTTATTCAGAAATCAACAATTTCTTTTCAGAATGTCTAATTATAGACATCAATTCAGTGTTGCTATCGCTGTTTGCCTTCTGCGAAGGCGCGGAGAAATAAGGAAAAGCAAGCATCGGCTAAGCCTGTGCCCCTGGCAGGTCTATTGCTCTAATTTTTTTTAAAACCTTTACCCTTACTGCGAAAACAACTAAATGACCACCAATGAAAATAAATGACTATTTAATGACAATCAAACTCCCGACAAGCGCTTCGTCAAACATTCAAACGAATTGTCAGAACCTCATATCAATCACCTCCACATCGGGGTGGTCTTCCTCGTTGAATACAAAAGCAGAATCATCCACAGGCTGGTTGGTTTTCATGTTCTTAATGTTGATGCGGTACCGGGAGCCGTCTTTGGCAAATATTTTTGCCGAATGGATCCGGATGTTATCCCGGGTAAGGTTCAGCCGGATCCTGCTGTAATCTTTGTCGAGCTCTTCGGGATAAAGGTCTACCAAATAAACTTCCTCTCCTTTACTGGTCTCTTTGCCCAGGTATTTGTACTTAAAATCTTTCTTGTAAATGTCGAATATTTGATGGGGGTGATTGATGATGTCGGAGTCTTCGTTCTTTACCGGCTCCGAGATATTCACTTCATTGGGGCCATGCAGATGGTTCCACAGGGTCTTGCCGTTGTAATATATTGTGGAATTCCTCAGCTCCAGCTTATACTTTTCACCCTTCATGATGATGGAGCCGTTCCATTTGTTTTCACTTTCTGTTTGGAGGTTTTTGTAAAAAAAAGTGAAATCGGCTGTGATGTTGTCGTAGCCGTTGTGTTTCTCCGCCAGGGTTTTGAGGAGTTTCTCTGCATTTTTGTCTTGGCTGTGAGTGTTAAAAGCCGCCAGCAATGCGATTATTAAAAGTACAATGTATCTCATTTCTTAATTCACCTATTGATTTGTATTAAAAAAATTACTCAAATATTGTTCCAATGCATATTCATCGGGAAATTGGACTGTTCGGGCCTTGCTACCTTCGTGGGGGCCCACTATGTTGGCCGCTTCCAACTGATCCATGATCCTTCCGGCCCGGTTGTATCCGATGGAAAGCTTCCGCTGGATCAGGGAGGTAGAGCCTTGCTGATGACGCACTACTGTTCGTGCAGCCTCTTCAAAAAGGGCATCCCATTTATCTACCTTTTTGGAGCCGTTACCGTCCAGATCGTTTTCATCTTCATATTCCGGTAGTTCGAAAGGTTGTGCAAATCCCTGCTGATTGCTGATGAAGTCAGTTAGTTTTTCAATGTCCTCTGAATCAATAAAGGCACACTGCAGACGGGTAAGGTCGCTGCCTGTAGAGATCAGCATATCCCCGCGTCCTATAAGCTGGTTGGCTCCCGTACTATCCAGGATGGTTCTGGAATCGATCTGCGAAGTTACCCTGAAGGCAATTCTGGCCGGAAAGTTGGCTTTGATCACCCCGGTAATGATATTGGTGGTGGGTCGCTGGGTGGCAATGATCAGGTGAATGCCTATAGCACGAGCCAGTTGTGCCAGCCTTGCAATAGGACTTTCCACTTCTTTGCCTGCCGTCATGATCAGGTCTGCAAACTCGTCAATCACCACCACAATATAGGGCAGGTACCTATGGCCTTTTTCCGGGTTGAGCCGTTTCTTGATAAACTTCTTGTTGTATTCACTGATATTTCTAACATGGGCATGTTTCAACAGGTTGTACCTCTCGTCCATCTCCACACAAAGAGAGTTCAGGGTTTTGATGATATCCTGGTTCTCTGTGACAATGGGTTCTTCAATATCGGGGATTTTGGCCATGTAATGGTTTTTGATCTTGGCATAGGGGGTAAGTTCCACCTTTTTCGGATCCACAAGGACAAATTTAAGCTGGCTTGGATGTTTTTTATAGAGCAGGGAAGTAATGATGGCATTCAGACCTACGGATTTTCCCTGGCCTGTGGCACCTGCTACCAAAAGGTGGGGCAGTTGCCCCAGATCGATCACATAGGTTTCATTGGAAATGGTTTTTCCAAGACCTATGGGAAGTTCATGTTCGGCCTCCCTGAAATTTTTCGAGGTCAGCACCGACCGCATGCTAACGATCTCTTTGCTTTCATTGGGCACTTCAATACCAATGGTGCCTTTGCCGGGTATAGGGGCAATGATTCGGATTCCCAGGGCAGCCAGACTGAGGGCGATGTCGTCCTCAAGATTCTTGATTTTTGATATTCTGATGCCCGGGGCCGGTACAATCTCGTAAAGGGTAACCGTGGGTCCGATGGTAGCCCGTATCTTATCTATCTGTATTTTATAGTTGCCTAAAGTTTCAACGATCTTGTTTTTGTTTCTGATGATTTCCTCTTTATTGATCTCCTGCTCGCCTTCCTCATCGCCGTAATCCTCAAGTATCTCGATGGGTGGCAGTTGAAAATTACTCAGTTCAAGGGTCGGGTCATAATCCTTGATCTCTTGATTACCAAGATTCCCTTCTTCCCGCTCCTCTTCCGATTTCTCTATGGTGAACTGAATGCCTTCTTCTCCCGTACTTTCCCCATTACCTGGCACTTCTATGCTTTCGGTTTTTTTGGCGGATTTTTCTTCATATTTTGATTGGGAAGTATGGTCCTTTGCCGTGGTCTGAGTGGTTTCGGTTTCTTTTTCGGGTGCTACCTTCTGTGTGATATTTTTTACCTCCTCAGGGGTGCTCCAGTCTTTGACCGTTTTTTCTTCTTTCTGGGCTTCTGTTTTTTCTTTTTTGTGCTTTTTAGCGGATTTTGCTTTTATTCCTTCGGTTTGTATACTGTCTTCTGCTGAAGCAATACCTGCGGCGGCCACCTTTTTACCCCCGTAAAACATTTGGGCTGGTAAAGCGAGAATCCCCCGCTTGATTTCATTCATGGATACAGGATAAAGGGATAGAATAAAGGTTGAAAATAGGATGATTAACAGAAAAGCCGTACCTACTTTTCCTATGAATGCGTTTAGCCATTGCGCCATAAATAGCCCGTGACCTCCCCCAAGTCCGTTGACCAGGTAGCCGTTCATATCCTGGAACAAATACCCCAGGAGCAACGAGAAGAGGATCAATCCAATGATAGAATACTGGAAGGTTTTTCCTACAGGCAGTAGTTTTACCCTGAATAATTTGAAAGCCAGAATAACCAGGAAAAAGGGAATGAGGAATGAAGCAACTCCAAACCATTTGGCAATAAATAGGTTGGCCATTCGGGCACCCACTTTCCCGGCCCAGTTTTCAACTACTACATCTGCATTGGAAACCACCTCTCCCCATTGGAAACTTTGGTCTGTTTTCCAGGTGAAGAAAAAAGAAGTAAAGGCCAGGGTAATATAAATGGCCAGAAAGAGGAAAAAAATTCCTGTTAAAAATTTATACCTGTCGTCCTGCTTCTTTTGTTTTTTGGTTTTTTTTGCCATGAAATAACAACAATTTTAAGCGACTCCTTGGTAATTTGGACAAGCCAAAACGGAAACACATTAAATTCCTTGAAAGCATCCTGTTTGGTTTTGGCTAGTCCAAATCAGGTGCAAATTAATATAAAATTTATGATAAGTGGTTAATTAACGTTCTTTAAGTATCTCAATTATTTTCTGCAACGCCTTTTTATTAACTGTTTAATAATTCATAAATTTTGTTAGTTTTGTTGGTTCATAATATGTAATAATAAATAGTTGGTTATGAGAAAACTAGCAGTTGTAGCATTGGGAGGGAATGCTTTGGTCAGAGAAGATCAGACGGGTACAATAGAAGAACAGGAACAAAATGTTACGGATACACTGGAAAATCTTCTTTTTTTGCTTGAAGAGGATTATCATCTTGTAATCAGCCATGGTAACGGGCCACAGGTAGGTAATTTGCTAATGAAGAATGATGCCGGGGAATATGTATATGGCTTGCCGCAAATGCCTCTTGATGTATGTGTTGCCGATACGCAGGGAGAGATAGGATATATGATTGAACGGATGATGCTCAATTTGTTGCGTAAATATAATATCAACAAGGATGTTGTGACCCTTGTCAGCCAGGTAGAAGTAGATAAAGACGACCCGGCTTTTCAGGACCCCCAGAAACGGGTAGGGAAAACCTATAATAAGGAACAGGCCGATAAGCTAAACAAAGAAAAGGGTTGGATATTCAAAGAAGAAGTAAAAACCGAAGGGGGCTGGAGACGTGTGGTACCCTCGCCATTGCCCAATGCCATAATGAATGAGGATGTGATAGAGACGCTTGCCCGCCAGGGAAACGTTGTGATAGCTACCGGTGGTGGAGGTATTCCCGTTTATACAGATGAGGAGAACAGGGTAAGACCCACCGAGGCGGTTATTGACAAGGATATGGCCTCTTCTCTCCTGGCTGCAAAGATTAAAGCGGATGAATTCTACATCCTCACCGATGTGCCGTATGTATATATCAACTATAAAAAGCCTGGCGAAAAAAAGCTGGATCCTTTGGATCTGGCTGATGCCAAAAAGTACCTGGATCAGGGCATGTTCTCTGAGGGTAGTATGGCCCCAAAAATGAGAGCGGCTGTCCAGTTTGTAGAAAAAGGAGGAGAGAAAAGTGTCATCACCGAAGCCAGACTACTTAAGGACAAAACCTATGGAACCAAGATCATTGCAAAATATGAATGATGATAAAGCACCAAATAACAAATTTCAAATGACAAATAAATTACAAATTCCAATGTTTTAAAAATCGAAATGTGAATTTTTGAGGTTTGGGTCATTAGTAATTGGTCATTGGTTATTATTTGTTATTTGATGCTTGGGATTTGGAATATTATGCATAGCTTACATTTATTAAATTAAAATTTAAAGAACAATGTCATTCAACATCCGAAACAGAAACTTTCTGAAGCTTCTTGATTTTACTCCCGGAGAAATTGGGTTTCTTCTGGATTTGTCTATGAACTTGAAATCGGCCAAATACACCGGTACGGAACAACAAAAACTGATTGGCCGCAATATTGCCCTGATCTTTGAAAAGGCTTCAACCCGTACAAGGTGTGCTTTTGAAGTAGCGGCCCATGATCAGGGTGCCAATGTAACCTATCTGGGTCCCACCGGCTCTCAGATGGGACAGAAGGAATCCATGAAAGATACAGCCCGTGTGTTGGGCAGAATGTACGATGGAATTGAATACAGGGGTTTCGGTCAGGAAGTGGTGGAAGAGTTGGGCACGTATGCAGGAGTGCCTGTATGGAATGGTTTGACCAATGAATTTCATCCCACCCAGGTATTGGCGGATTTTATGACGATGAAGGAACATTCGGACAAACCTTTGAATAAGATTAAGTTCGCTTATCTTGGAGATGCCAGGAACAATATGGGCAATTCCTTGCTGATTGGTGCCGCCAAGATGGGAATGGATTTCCGCTCAGTGGCTCCCGGAAAAGTTCAGCCCTCCGGAGAACTGGTACAGCAGGCCCGTGATATAGCAGAAGAGACCGGAGCACAGATCATGGTGACGGATAGCATCGGTGAAGGAGTGAGGGACTGCGATTTTCTATATACCGATGTTTGGGTGTCGATGGGTGAGGACGAAGAAGTTTGGAAGCAAAGGATTGAGCTTCTTAAACCTTATCAGATCAATAAGTCGCTGCTGGAACAAACCAACAATCCCAATGCGAAGTTTCTGCATTGCCTTCCTTCTTTCCACAACAGAGAAACGAAGATGGGAGAGGAGATTTATAAAAAATTCGGGATTGAATCCATGGAAGTGACCGATGAGGTATTTGAATCGGAGGCCTCCCTCGTATTCGACGAGGCAGAGAACCGGGTACACACGATCAAGGCAGTGATGGTGGCAACGCTAGGACAATGACCGGACTTTTGTCCGGGGTCTTGGGTTTCGGGATTAAACGCAGAGCATAGAGCATAGAGCGAAGAGCTTAGGGCAAGAAGTCCCGCATCATACTGCCAGCTCGTGAGGCGAGACCCGAGACGCGAAACTTTTCGCTCCTTGCTCTTCGCTTTTCGCTTTTCGCTCTGGGCTCTTTGCTCTGGGCTCTTTGCTCTGCGCTCTATCCCAGCCACGCCGTCACAAAGTAGTACGCCATAATCAGTGAGGCGATAAGTTTGAGGCCGGTACCCGTCAAAAATCCCATGAAAGATCCGAAGCCGGCTCTCATGGCAGCATTGAAATCTGCCCCCTGTAGGCTTTCGCCGACTACTGCGCCGATAAAAGGAAAGATGATAATCCCTATCGGCGGGAACAGGAATATGCCCAACACCACTCCGACCATTGCTCCCCGGCTTCCGTATTTCGTTCCTCCGAATCTTTTTGTACCCCAGATAGGGACAAAATAATCCAGAATGGTAACTGCTACGGCCACTATGGCTAAAATGATGAGTAGTGTAGTGGTATATTCCGCAAAATTTGTGAAATGAAGCAGGAGTAAACCTCCAAAGCTTAATGGGGGGCCGGGAAGTACGGGAAGTATGCACCCCAGTATACCCACCAACATTAATATAATTCCCAGTACAAGCAATACAATATCCATAAGTTTAGCTTTTTGATGTAAATATATAGAAATTACAAATAATATTCAAATTTCAATTACCAAAACTTGTCCGG
>JAGXLC010000216.1 GCA_018334875.1 Bacteroidales bacterium
ACAAGATTTTGTCCTCTTCTGCCATATAATTAGTGTTTGTCCATAAAGTCAAAGAAATTTGAAAGAGTCTCGTCTAACCCGAATAATTCAAGAATTATTCCTGTCTCCGACAGCTGGCAAGGCTTGCGAGTTTTTCATGTCAAATGTAGAGAGGTACGGCCGTACGTCTCTACCAGATGTAATTGACTGGCATGAAAAACGAGCGTAACGCAGCCAGCGGATATTATAGACAGACTCTAATTATTTTGCATCACAATAAGACACCAGTTCTTCCAGCCTTACCTTGCTTTATTACATAATGGTTTACAAATATGTATAACCACCCTCAACTTTTCCAGCGTTTTTTTGTTTACAATGTGAAACAAAACTTAACTACAGGAGGTAATGATCCATCATGCGGAAATTAATTGTTCTACTCCCTTTAATAACCATTTTCCTATATGGCTGCACATCCATAGAGATCAAGGAAAAAGATGTATTTGATGTAAAACGGACCATTGATCCTTCCTATTTCCAAAACAATGCCTGGCAAATTCAAGAGGTCAACTTTTCCTCCGGGAAAAATCTTTCACTGGAAGGCTGGTTTATCAGCCATCCCGCCTCTCAGGGAACCGTCCTTTATTATGGAGGCAACGGCTTCCTGATGGAAACCGCCTATGAAACCATTCTTTCAATCACAGAACGGCAGATGAACCTCTTTGTATTCAATTATCGCGGCTACGGGAAGAATCCAGGTACACCTACAATAGCCGGAATAAAAGCCGATGGAATGGCAGCCTATAACTATCTGGTTCAATCCAGGGGCATTCCTCCATCTGAAATCATTATTCACGGCCACTCTTTAGGTTCATTGATAGCCGGTTATGTAGCCGATCAAAAAGCCATTGCCGGCCTGATAGTAGAATCGCCGATCAGTGAAGCGCGGTTTTACCAGGACAAACTGCTTCCCAAAATCCTGAGGCCATTTATCCGGATCAACATAGACAGCAGCCTGCTTGTTGACAGCAACATCGACCGGCTTTCACGCCTTTCTGTTCCCCTGCTGGTGATTGTCGGGAAGGATGACCCCATCACGCCTCCGGCCATGGCCAGAAAGCTTTACAACATAGCAGCGACAGAAAACAAAACCATTAAAATACTGGAAAAAGGCGGGCACAACGACCTGCCCGAAAGAAAAGATTACCAGGCCTTCCTAGGTGATTTCTATAAGCATTCTCTGAAACAAAACCTGACCAACAAAAGCACCCAATCATCAAGCCAATAGGTCTGACTTAGCCCCTGATACTTCTCTTTAAAAGGATCTTTCCTTGCCATGAATGAGCAGGGAAAGGATAAACAGGATTTACAGGATGGAATCTTTGCTAATGAATCAAAAGTGATACAAAATCGAAATTTTAGCCGTATTTTTAATTCTAAATTTCAGTTTAGAAGGTTTATAGGGCCCGTCTTCTCTATCTTGATAGAAATTTCTTTTCCTCCTATAGATTAAACGTGGCATCAAATCAGCGGAAAGACCAAAATGATTGTTAATGAAATAATTTATACCAATCATATAACCAATTCCCAATTGAAAATCAAAAAATTCTTCAGGAGAAAAGCCATAATAAGATTTGCTGTATTCATAGTAAAAATTTCCCGATACAAAAGGGCCGTGAATGAATCTTAAATCTTTTAATAAAGGGAAATTTTTTTCAACACCCAAGATTAACCCCAAATTGATGTGCCGGTCCCATCTATGAATGACAGGAACCGTATCCAAACCACTGAAGATTGTATTGTCCCTACCTTTTTTCCAAAAACCTTCCAGGGTAAAAGCATCAAATCGTATTTTATAGTTATCTCTGGGGATTTTAAAGAGAAAGCTAAAATTGCTTTTATTCTTAAAACCAATGCCCAATATATGAGTGGTGGTATCTGCAGAGCTTTCAGTTGGATTCTCATTTTGACCATAAAGGCTAAAAGAAATCAAGCAAATAAGAATGATCAACATATTTTTTATCACAAATGACTTGTTAAAGTTACCAACCAAATTTTTGAATAATTTAATTAATTGCATCATCTATCTTTTTACTGGAATAGATTGAATCAAAAGTTATACAAAATTGAAAGTCTTACATCATCGCTGAAATTGAACATGAAGCTGTGAGTATAATGTTTATTCGTCCTGTTGTCCTGAAAATTTTTTTTATGATCAAAATAGTAACGCAAAGCTGGCCTTATTTCAGCGGTTATTTCAAAAGCTTTACTGATGGTATAATTTACTCCCATTATATATCCAACCCCGATATTTGTATTGAAATGCTTGGATGTTATTTCGCCGGAAACCTTGTTCCGATCAAAACGTATGCCGCTCAAAAAAGAATATCCATTGATGATACCAAACCGCTCAACTAAGGGATGATATTTTTCCAATCCTATATTAAAGCCCAGATTTATTTTATAAACATTTTGGGGACTACTTCGCTCATTGGGGCTTACTGACTGTGAAATAACATTTTTAAGGTTTAAGGCTTCTATCCTAAGGTACCTTTGATCCAATTTGGTTTTGTAAATCAACCCGAAATGATCCAGGTTCTGAAATGTAATGCCGATCTTTCGATTATACCGGGTGGTATCCGCCTCCTGGGCCTGAAGGCCCAGGAGCGGAAATAAAGATATCAATAGTAGAAACGCCGTAGTTTTCATTTTTTTTATTATTTTTAATTTACCAATTAATTTTTGTTATTCTCTTTAATGTTGCACCATGAGCCGATGAGATTCGACATGATCGTTGATCTGAATCTCAACAAGGTAAACTCCTTCATCAAGGTCTGATGTATTGATTCGTTGAGTACTTCCCGTAAATGTAGTGGATTGAACCACTTTACCATAATTATTGATAAATCTTACCTGGATGGTTTCATTAGAATTAAGAATTGATGCAGTTTGCATTTGATCCTCGTTTTGTTTTGGAGAAATCTCAACATAATTGTTTGAGGGATTAGGTGAAAGGGTAAAGAAATCATCACAGCTTACCGCATCTAAGACCACGGCAGGAAGTTTATTGGACCCCCAACCACAGGAATTTTTAGCTTTCACAGTAACATATAACGGATCATCATAACCCCATGAAGGAGCTGTTATTTGAACAAATCTCATAGGAATTTCGGGGAAGAGTACACTGGGATGCTGCTCTACCATCCAGTTTCCGGCATCCCACTCATATTCAGTGACGCTCCCATTTCCGGTCCACTCTACTTCACCATCGTTGGGATAATCATAACATATTTCTTCCGAATATTGAGGATAATGAGGTCCAATATTTACATATTCTATTTTATCAGGTGTCGGAACCCCTACCCATAGAGAATGAGTTTTTTGAGAAGTGGCCTCTTCTCCCTCTCCTCCTGGACAGCTTTTATGAAAAGATCTTTCCACTCGAACATAAGAATTTCCATTATAAGTAGTATTGGCAGTTGCTGTTGTTGATGGTCCATTTTCATCACTAAGTGTAATTCCATTACCATGTGTCCAGTTATATGTAACATCATCATACTCTGTTGTACTGAATTGCTTTGATGAGTTATTACATAACGGCCCACCAGAACTAACAGTCATATCCAAAATAGGCTCGTCAAAACGCGTTGTTACATTTATGGTATCCGAATAAGCACTTTTATTTCCAGCCACATCAATGGCTTGGACCTTTACAGAATATGTATAACAACTTTTATTCAAACCCTCTATCTTTATAAATGTAGTATCTGAAGGATATGTTTCTCCATCAACATTTATAGTATACTTATCAACTCCATCATAATTATCATCCGGTTCATTCCAGGTTAATTTGAATGAATTTGTGGTAATCTCCGAACTTTGGAGATTGGATGGTGCATCTGGTGGTTCAGTATCTTTGCCATAGTCTTCAATTTCTATTTCTTTAAAATAAAATCCTCCTGAATTATCTAAAGAATATTGATAAGCAACTATCCACAATTGGTTATAATCCTTTTTGGGTTGAAATTTTTGACCATATTTGCCTTTGGGGGTATCATACTCAAATTGAAAATCTTCAAAAATCATACTTGTATCACTTATTGATGGTATTATTTTTTCAATACAAAGAGAATCTGTTGTTTCTGTCAATCCATTAGCCATATACATACGTGCTGTAATCACTACACCTCAGGTATCTGAATAATCTATTAAACCAACCCGATATATGTATCCTTTCCGAAATTTATCAAATGTAGAAAAATTAGCAGTATCAATTTTTGTAAATAATCCTTCAGATTTTCGAACATCCCCACTTCCTTCATTTATATACGATGCTTTCAATTTAACAGCAGAAGTACTTTTATCAAGAAAATCCGGTGATCCATGAGATACTTTGAAATATCCTGCCGAACTATTCAGGTAATTTTTTTGAAGCAAGAAAGGGTTGCATCCTGCAGAATCTTTGGGACTATGCTTAAAATCTAAATCATATGTATACGTATAATCAGGATATTGTGCTTTTACCAATATTCCCGTTACTAATAATACTAATAAAAAAGTAAATTTTTTCATGGTAAAAAGATTTTAAATTAGAACAAGTAAATTCTATGAAAGATCGATCTTTCTCCAATCAAAATTACCCACCTTCCGTGCAAATTCCTTGCATGGAAAAAATTTATTGCAAATTTTATTTAGTCTGAATTATTTCTTTTTATCCTTAGTTGAAAATTAAAATCATTCACATAATAATAAGATTGAATGGTACGGCTGTAAGCAATTTCCGCGCCCAAGCTTTTTAATTGATCCAAATATTCATACAAGGTTCTGCGGGCTATGTTAACCTTAGAGGCAAGTTGGGCAGGGGTGCCGGTTGACCTGGTTAAAATGCTCCGATGGATTCGTTCAAGCTTAACCAACCTTTGATAAAAATCCATAAAGATCAGCTTTAATTTAATATTTTCGACGTTATATAATCCATAAGGATTACACGGTATATTAATCTATATAGATTCTAAATAACCACTTCAAGCAAATCGATAGGCATTTCGAGCTTTTCGATAATCCTTTCGAGGAAATTGTCGGGTGTTTCGAGATTTTCACTGGAAAAAACTGCGAACACTGCGCATGTTTTAAGCCAGGTTTGATTGAAGACAGGATGAACATGATTTTCAGGATGGAATGTTTTGTTCCAAAACATTTACTGTCAACATGCTCACGCGCAAATAACCTGGAACCTCACAAAAATTTTCCAAACAACCCCTTGAAATATCAAAAAATGTTTGTACCTTTAAATTAGATTTTAACCGGATGTACATGTTACCTACTGCACAAGAGTTCGAACACATGTCCGTGGATCAGCAGCAGCAATTGCTGAGCGACCAGGGAACTTTCCTCATCACCCGCAACAGGGACGAACATGCCATAGATCTCTACTGGCTGAATGATTTTTTCGCGGAAATATGGTACGTGAATATGGGAGAAGCCGAGGACAGCAATCACGAAAGCTTCGATTTCTGCCTTCTCACCGATATTGCTGTCATAAAGAATGAAGAGGACATCAACAGGTATATTGATCTCTACAGCCGTGCCAGATATTGAGTTGATTTTCAAACGCACCTTCAGTTAATAAAATTTCTGTATCTTGCATTCAAAAATATTTGACTCATGAAACTATTATTAAAAACAACCTCGTATGCGCTTCTTTTGCTAATTATTTCAGCCGGCATAGTAAAAGCCCAAAACGGTGATAAAAATATCTTTCCCGATAATCAGGATATTGGAAAGGTTCAAAAGCAGGGAAATTTACAATATGATTCCAAAGACCAGCTCTATCACATCACCGGAGGAGGTGAAAATGTATGGTCAACCCGGGATGCCTTTCATTATGCCTGGCGTGAGATGGAAGGAGATTTCATTCTGCGGGCCAGGGTCAGATTCAAAGGAAGCGGAGATCACCCACACCGAAAGAGCGGATGGATGATCAGGGAGTCGCTTGAAGATGATGCTCCTTATGTTGATGCAGTGGTGCATGGCGATGGCCTTACCGCTATGCAATTCAGGGAAACCAAAGGGGGTGAAACAAGCGAAATCCGGTTGCCTGTTGAATCACCCGCCGTGATCCAGCTCGAAAAATCCGGCAACCAGTTTATCATGGGTGCTGCAACAGACGGAAATCCCATGGAATATTCGGATACCCTGAATCTGGATTTGGGTGGAAAGCTTTATACTGGCCTTTTCATGTGCTCCCATTCCGAAGGCACACTGGAAAAAGCCGTTTACAGCAATGTAAGGATTACCGTACCTGAGCCTGATGATATGATCGCTCAGAAAGATGAAGATGGAGGAAGCCGCATGGAAATCCTCGATGTACAGGAGAAGCACCGAAAGGTTATTTACACTTCAAAAAAAGCCTTTGAAGCACCCAACTGGGACCCCAATACCAACACACTGATCTATAACAGCGGAGGAAGGCTTTACGAACTGCCCGCTGAAGGGGGCCAGCCTGAGCCCATCAATACTGATTTCGCCACTTCAGTGAATAACGACCATGGTCTGTCACCGGGGGGCAATGAGATCGTCATCAGCCACCATTACGAGGATGAAGAGCAATCCGGCTCCCGCATTTATATCCTGCCTCGCGAAGGAGGCACGCCCCGGCCGGTAACGGATAAAGTTCCCTCCTACTGGCATGGCTGGTCACCGGATGGCAAACATCTGGTTTATGTAGGACGACGGAAAGGCGAATACAACATTTATAAAATAAAAACCAGCGGTGGAAGAGAAAAACAACTCACCGACCATAAAATGCTGGACGATGGACCCGAGTATTCACCGGACGGAAAATACATCTACTTCAACTCAGCCCGTACAGGCACCATGCAGATCTGGCGCATGCGCCCCGACGGATCCGATAAACAACAGATCACCTTTGACCGTTACAACGACTGGTTTCCCCATCCTTCACCGGACGGGAAATGGCTCATCTTTGTCTCCTATCTTCCAAGGATTGATGCCCAGGATCATCCACCTTACAAACGCTC
>JAGXLC010000217.1 GCA_018334875.1 Bacteroidales bacterium
AGGAGCAAGCAAAAAATTCGATAAATACGCCCAATATCTTAAAAAGGTCAAAACCAAAATTGTACCGGCCGAATTGCAAAACCATGCGGGAATCATCGGGGCAGCCGTGGAATCAATAGAAACCAAAGAGCAGTCGCAAACTGTTCAATCATAAAATGAAAAAATCATTATTCATATCCTTCCTGGCTTTATTTACGGGTTATGTCTATGCCCAGGAGGATATAACGCATCATAATACTTCTTACTTCAGTAAACCTCTTATTGATCTAAATTGTGATAGCACGCGCCAAACAGTGGTTGACAAGGAACCGGGCCAGTACCTGGGGCATGTAACCACAGCCCTGCTGGATGACGGTAAAACCATTTATGCCGTATATCCCAAGGGACACGGCAACGGCCCTGTTGTAATGAAACGCAGTGATGACGGGGGAAAAACATGGAGCAAACGTTTGGATACGCCCGAAAACTGGAAATCTTCGAAAGAAGTACCCACCATTTTCAAGACTACCGATCCCAAAGGAGACAAACAGCTTATCATGTTTTCCGGTCTGTATCCTGCCAGGATGGCCGTATCAGAAAACATGGGGAAAGACTGGACGCCCTTAAAAAAGATTGGTAACTGGGGTGGTATTGTGGTTATGGGAGACCTTATCAGCCTCAAAACAGGAAAAGGCCATTATATGGCCATGTTTCACGATGACAAGCGGTTCTTTACAAAAGACGGACAATCAAAATACGAAAAAGATATTAAGGAACATGATAGTCCAAAATTCACGCTTTACAAAACCTTTTCATACGATGGTGGATTGACCTGGAGCAAGCCTGAAGAAGTATTCAGCTCCCGCAAAATTCACGTGTGTGAACCAGGTTTTGTCCGTTCACCTGATGGTGAAGAAATTGCAGCCTTACTCAGGGAAAACAGACGCAGGGAAAATTCACAGATCATATTTTCAAGAGATGAAGGCAAAACATGGACGGATCCCCGTCCTTTGCCCAATATCCTCACCGGCGACCGCCATACAGCCGCCTATACGCCTGACGGAAGACTCATCATCTCTTTCCGCGACGTTAGTGCTCAACACAATGAACTTCGGCAGGTGGCCGAAGAAAAAGACATGACCGACCTGGATAACCTGGCCCGAAAAGTAAATATGGGCAGCCCCACAGAGGGCGACTGGGTAGCCTGGGTAGGACAATATGAAGATCTCGTCAAAGGTAGGGAAGGCCAATACAGAATCCGCATCAAAGACAACAAACATTCATGGGATTGCTGTTATCCCGGTGTTGAGATATTGCCCGACGGTACCATTATTACAACCACTTATGGCCATTGGGATGAAGGAGAGCCTCCCTATATCCTGAGTGTACGTCTCACGCTGGATGAGATTGACAGGAAGGCCCAATAAACATCATAGTACTTGATAATTCTTCAATGCTTCATTCCATTTTTTCCAGTGTGCTTCAGTCGGCGTATTTCCGTTAAATAAGGAAACTCCCTTTGCTCCGCCTTTATGGGCATAATCCAGTGCTTCCGCCAGTTCCCCGGGACCCATCTCAGGAAGATAAAGACCGGTATAAAGAGGCACTTCAGCAGGAAGTTCATTCACGCCCTCACGGGTGGCCTTTTCAATCCATGAGACTTCCTTGTTGTAAAAACTATGATAGATCATGGGCATGACGGCATCCAGGTTCCATTTAGGCCATTCCTGCCTTACAAGCCTTTTGGCAATGGAAGGGGTTGGAAAGACAGCAGCAGTTACCTGCTTGTCATAGGTTTTTACAGCACGGGCAATCTTATTAACCAGCGAAGTAATCTGGTCATACCGGTACTGATCCCAGTCGTCATCTTTTGAAGGATCTTCGAGTTTCAGAGGATCCTTTCCATACTGCTCCCTGAATCTGCGGCGGCAGTCATCGCAATAGCAATAATCCCACTGTGCATATTCCTTATCCTGAACAATATCGTATTTTTCCCACAGGGCCCTGGGCAGAATCACATCGGGGTAGCGTATATAATCCAGATGAACGCTGGTTAAACCCTCAACCTTTGCAACCTCCACAGCATTTTCAGTAATATACTCCCGCGCATCCTGATCACTTGGACACAGCCATTTATAATACCCTACATAAGGCGGATCATCCACGCACGAAATCCCGTTCCGATTGACCATATACCAGTCCGGATGTTTTTCCTGCAATTCCTCACTGGTATGACGGGTACCCATGGTCCATGCATGCAGTTCAATGCCGTTTTTACGCGCAAAAGGGGCCGCCTTTTCATACCCTTTTATATCGCCTCCCATGAGTATGGCGGCGATGCCATTTTCTCTGAAATGACCAAACAGCTCATTTAGATTATCAGGGGATAAATCATCGGGTTGGCCTATCCAGGCCCAGTTCTTTAGTTTAGGCTTGCCCTCCGAAGAAGAAACAGACTTAAATCCTCCGAAAGTAACGCCCAAACCAAAAACAGCCACTGTACTTAAAAATTCCCTTCGTTTCATATCGATCGAATTATTTTATAAAATTTCGCCCGGAGTAATTCCTGTTTTTAAAACAAATCCCGTACCTTTGTTTGTTCAATGAATAAACAAACCTAATAAAAAAACCACGCAAAATCAAGTCGCAATCATTATAAAAGGAGAACCATGCGCTATTTTATCCTTATTGCCGGAACTTTTATTTTACTGCTGGGAAAACCATGTCGCCTAACCGCTCAAGAACAACGTTCAGACGAGACACTCATAAACGTGCCGAATCATCCCATACCTTTCAATCCTGAAAAATATATCTGTCTGCGTTCGGAAAAGCCTTTAAAAATAGACGGGAAGCAGAATGAAAAAGCATGGCAGAATGCCCGCTGGAGTGAACCGTTTGTGGATATAGAAGGAAAACTAAGGGATAAACCCGACTATCAAACACGGGTAAAGATGCTATGGGATGATCGCTATTTCTATATCTTCGCCCAAATGGAAGAACCCCACATATGGGGAAGGATCAGGGAACGGGATGCTGTTATTTATCACGACAACGACTTCGAGGTTTTCATTGATCCCGATGGGGATACCCATCATTATGCCGAAGTGGAAATGAATGCCTTGAACACCCTATGGGATCTTTTGCTTACCAAGCCATACCGGGATGGGGGCATCCCATTAACAAACTGGGATATAAAGAATCTGGAAACGGCAGTACACATTGAAGGCACGCTAAATAATCCCAATGACACCGATCAATATTGGACTGCCGAAATTGCCATCCCCTGGAGGGCACTCGGAAAAATCATACCACAAGCCAAAAAACCGCGAAACGACGATCAGTGGAGGGTCAACTTTTCAAGGGTTCAATGGAAGACAGAGATCGAAAATAATGAATACAGGAAAAAACGCGACGAACATGGAAATTTGCTGCCGGAACAAAACTGGGTATGGTCTCCTCAGGGCAGAGTCAATATACACCGGCCGGAAACCTGGGGTATCGTCCAGTTCAGCAAAGAACCGGCAGGGAGTGGAAAGGTGGCATTCATCAGCAACCAAAAGTACCAGATCAAATGGTATTTGAGAAATCTATATTACAGACAGAATCAGTTTCACAGGGAGAATGGAACTTATGCGGACAAACGGGAACAACTCAGACCCGAAAGTCTGCCCGAATTACCGTTCTCGAAAGAAATCAGCATAAGCAGCGGATCTTTCTGGTATGTGATTTCACTGTCGACCCCCAATAATGGGGAATGGTTCATCAAAGAAGACGGAGAAATCCGGCAACGATAGTACTCAAAAAGGAATCGCGTATTGTTGTTACATTAAATTAAAACCCTAAATTTTCATATCATGATTTCCACTTATTTTTTCAAAAAACATCTCATCACATCCTTCACCTTATTGCTGGGTCTGGCTCTTTTCAGTTGTCAGACGGAACAGGAGAGAGAAAAAGCCGTCAGTCCAATCAATCCGGAAGGCGCTCCATTTTCTCCGGCAGATCAACAAATCATTGAAGAAGTAAAAATCTTAAACAAGAGGTTGCCTTCAGGCAGCTACGATCCGGTAGAATCCAAAATCATCCAGGGCACTTTTGAATATCCAAAATCGGAGGGTCAACCACTGATGACTTCGGAAGGCAAATTATTGTGGGAAACCATCGAAACCGACAGTGCCGGATGGTTCCAGCACAAAACCTTCAGGAACAATTATGCCTATGTTTCGGTCCATTCTGACCGGGATAAAATTGTTTTGCTCGAAGGCATGGGGCACCGCATGGTTTTTGTCAACGGCGAGCCGCGCACAGGGAACCTTTACCAGCTTGACGACAATTCCCCTTCATGGAGGCCGCAGTACAATTACAGCCTGATGCCCATAAAGCTTAAGGAGGGTAAAAATCATCTGCTTTTCCGATGTACCCGAGGAAAACTGAAGATCAGACTGAATCCCATGCGGTCAGCGGTAATGCTCAATGTTAACGATCCTACATTCCCCGATCTAATCAAGGGAGAACCTGTCAATGACCAGGCTGCAGTTATTGTGGTCAACGGTACCGGGCAACCCCGTGGAAATCTTTCGATCCGCTCGGAAAGCGAGAACTTGCAATCTACCACCACTTCCCTGCCGGTTGTAGCGCCGATGACCATCCGGAAGGTGCCGTTTGACGTTAAAGGCCAGGCACCCACTGAGAGCGGCCATAAAAACATCAGCCTCTCCTTGAAATCCGGAGAACGGATCATCGATACCTCCACAGTAAGATTCAGCATTAAAAACCCCAATGAGCCACAAAGAAAAACGTTCATCAGTGAAATTGACGGCAGTTTGCAGTATTACGCAATCAATCCTGCTTCTTCAGAAGAAAATGAATCCAAAGCCCTGTTTCTTTCTGTGCATGGTGCTTCGGTCGAGGCCATCAACCAGGCACAATCTTATCATAGCAAGCCATGGGGTCATGTTGTTGCCCCCACCAACAGGCGACCTTACGGTTACGACTGGGAGAACTGGGGCCGGATAGACGCCATTGAAGTGCTTGATATAGCAAAAGAGAAATATAACATTGACCCTGAACGTGTGTACCTGACCGGCCATTCCATGGGAGGTCACGGAACGTGGTATCTGGGAGTCACCTACCCCGATAAATGGGCAGCCATAGGACCCAGCGCCGGATGGAACAGCTTCTGGACCTACGGAGGCAGCAGACTTATGGAAGAAGCCAATCCTACTGAGAAGCTTTATTACAGGAGCATGAGCCCAAGCAATACCTTCGGACTGGTGGAAAACCTGCGGAACAATACCGGTGTTTACATCATTCACGGTAAAGATGACCAGGTAGTCTCTGTCGACCAGGCTTATCAGATGATGGATACACTGGATAAATATGAAATCAACTACCGGTTTCATGAAGAGCCCGGTGCGGGACACTGGTGGGACAATTCCGATGCGCCGGGTGCAGCCTGCGTTGACTGGCCACCCCTGTTCGACTATTTTGCGCGGCACCGCATGCCTGAAAACGAGGAAATACGACAGGTAACCTTTGTCACAGCCAATCCGGGCGTATCGGCTTACAAACACTGGCTGGGCATTGAAGCCCAAATAAATCATTTGGAAATAAGCAAGGCAGATATTGAATTTGTCCCGGGTAAAAATGTATTCCAGGGGAATACCGAAAATGTAGCCCGATTAGGCCTAAAACTGGACCATCTTACATCGAAAGACTCCATAAGTTTTGCCATCGACGGACACTCGGTGCAGAAGGTGCCCTATCCCGAACAGGAAAAGCAACTGTGGCTGTCACGTAGCGGTGACGGATCATGGGAAACCATTGATAAACCTTCAAAAAAACTGAAAGGTCCCCATCGGTATGGTACTTTCAAGGGGGCTTTCAAAAACCATTTCATGTTTGTTTATGCAACACAGGGTAATCCTGGAGAAAATCAACATGCGTACGATAAGGCAAGATACGACGCGGAAACCTTCTGGTATCAAGGCAACGGAGCCGTTGATATCATCCCGGATACAGCCTTTAACGCATCCGATTATGCCGGCAGAGACGTCATTCTTTACGGCAATGCTAAAACCAATGCCGCCTGGGATGACCTGTTAACCGGCAGTCCCATCCAGGTTAACGGTGAAAGCATCTCGGTTGGAGATAAGAATCTGAACGGAAACAACCTGGCCTGCGTATTTGTCAGACCCCGTGATGTCAATGGAGCTACTTCAGTGGGTGTTGTTTCGGCCACCGGCCCAAAAGGATGGAGGCTTCTGAACAGCAGAAAATATATGTATCCTTTCTACAATGCCCCGGATTTTGCTGTATACGATGCCTCGGAGATTGGAATCAAGAATTCCGGAATCCAGGCAGCCGGATATTTTGGGATTGACTGGAGTCTAAAAAATGGAGAGGTTCGATGGAACAATGATAGAGAATAAACGGTAAAAAAACCAACAACTATTTACTTCACCGAACGGGCTTTCAGCTCTTTTAGTTGAGGCTGTTTCACCGGAGAGACTGCCTGTTTCCCCGGGGAGATAACCTGTCTTGTCGAACAGACCAACAATCTTACCGGTGAGACTCGCTGTCTTACCGAGATACCTCACTACCTTGCCGAGGTGACTCCCTATCTTACCGAGGTGACTCCCTATCTTACCGATATGACCTGCTATCTTACCGAGGTGACTCACAATCTTACCAATATCAATCACTGTCTTACCGAGATCACTCACTATCTTACCCAATTGACTCCCTGTCTTACCGAAATGACTTCCAATCTCCCCGAAGTGACTCCCAATTTTACCTGGGAGATTCCCAATCTTACCTGGGTGACTCCTAATTTTACCGAGATGACTCCCAATCTCACCTGGAAGACTCCCAATCTTATCGCGGAAACAGATTAACAATCAAAGAGAAAACAAAAAATACCTCCTTTTTAATAAGCCGAGGCATACAAATTGTTCACAAAAAAAGAGGCCATGGATCATGGCCTCTTTTTTTTTATTAAGCATGCATGAA
>JAGXLC010000218.1 GCA_018334875.1 Bacteroidales bacterium
GGGAATGCCGGACAGGATACCAGCTATATTGTATACGGATTGCAGCCCAATACCGCCTACTACTGGAGCGTGCAGGCGGTGGACAATTGCTTTGAGGGTTCGTCCTTTGCTCAGGAAAGGAGCTTTAACACTTCCGCTGAGCCCCAGCCGGAGGTTATCTATGTTGATATGGATGCTTTAGGCAATAACGACGGTACCTCCTGGGCCGATGCCTTCAACGACCTCCAGGATGCCCTTCATATAGCTGACTTCGGAGATTCTATATGGGTGGCCGAAGGTGCCTATTATCCGTCTGAAATATTGGATCTGGATAATATCAATGCTCCGGACCCCAGAGAGGCAACTTTCTTAATCCCCTCCGGTGTAAAAGTATATGGGGGATTTGAAGGGACAGAGTCCCGTCTTTACGAGCGGGATCCTAAAGCAAATGAAACCCTTCTCAGCGGAGACATCGGAGTACAAGGGGACGCCTCGGACAATACCTATCACGTGGTTTGCTTTATCAATACTGGTAAGGAAACGATACTGGACGGTTTTACCATTACGTACGGAAATTCGGCTGAACATACCGATGAAGGAGAATGGATCAATGAGTGTGGAGCAGGAATTTTCAATGAATGCACGGAAGCGGGTCATTTCAGTAACCCTGCTATTGTGAATTGCATGATTGAAAACAACAGCGCCCACAATGGAGGAGGAATGTATAATGTAGCATATTCCGGGGGAGAAAGCAGCCCGGTACTTACCAACTGCATTATACGTGGCAATGTTTCCGACCACATAGCAGGAGGTATCTATTTCAGAAGTCTTCGGGACGGCATATGCGAGCCCATCCTGACCAATTGCCTCATCAGTGGTAACAGGAGCCAAATATATGGCGGCGGATTGCACTTTTTAGGGAATGAGTCAGAAGTTCGGCAACCCATTCTGAAAAACTGTACTTTCAGTGGCAATTATACAGCTATGTTTGGTGGAGGGTTGGCAGCCAGCCACATGGATCCCATTTTGGTTAACTGCATTTTATGGAATAATCGAGCCAGGGAAAAAGGCGATGAAGGATACTTCAATTTTTCTTCACCTGTAATTATCTATTGCAATATTAAGGATGGATTGGATGGAATTGAAACCATTGCGAGCAATATTACCTACCAAAACAATCTGGAAAGCGACCCGCTGTTGGTTTCCGTCGTGGATCCTGAAGAAGCCCCGACAACCAGTGGAGACTTGCACCTGCTCATCGGTTCTCCTTGCATCGATGCGGGACTAAACGATTCGGTCACCGTAGATATAGATCTGGATGGCAACAACCGGATACAAAATGGTACGGTCGATATGGGCGCCTATGAGAGGCCCGTCTCTCAAGGCATCATCTATGTGGACCAGAATGCTTCAGGATACAACGACGGTACATCCTGGGAAGATGCTTTTAACAATTTACAGGATGCCCTTCATATAGCTGATTTCGGAGATTCCATATGGGTGGCTGCAAGTTATTACTACCCGGACAGGGGAAGCCACGTTGATAGAGACGACAGGAATGCGAGCTTTGTCATTCCGGACGGTGTGAAACTTTACGGAGGCTTTGATGGTACGGAAATTGTCCTGAAAGAAAGAGACTGGAAAAACAACGAAACCTTCCTCACCGGCAATATAGGCAAGGAAAAAGACCATTCGGACAATGCCCGCCATGTAGTGAGGTTCATCAATACAGGGGATCAGACACTGCTGGATGGATTCATTATCATTCACGGGAATAGCGAAAAGGAAGACGGGGGAGCGGGAACGGAATGGCCTGACCAAAACCCCGATCTTTTTGGAGCCGGGATTTTTATAGAAACGACCGAATGGAATTCTGTTTCTAACCCGAAAATCCATCATTGTATCATTAAAAATAATAAAGCCTATATGGGAGCTGGCTTATGCATCTGGTCCTGTTATTTGAGTGTTAATAAGCCTGAGTTGCTGAATTGCAAAATACAGGGTAATAAAGCGTATGATGGAGGTGGTGGTCTTTACATTGCAAGCGAGGGAACAAGCTGCCCTGTTTTAGTCAATTGTCTCATCAGTGGCAACGAAGCAGAATACTCCGGTGGTGGAATTGACTTTTTCACGTCAACAAACAATGCACAGACCGAGGAAAACACCATCCTGAAAAATTGTACTTTCAGTGGTAACTCAGCAGAATGGGGAGGGGCAGTAAGAATGACAAACATGGGACCGGTATTTGTCAACTCTATTCTTTGGAATAACCTGGCAGGGAATTCGGGCAATGAGGTGCATCTTCATGATGCAACTCCCACTTTTACACATTGTGATATACAGGGGGGAGCTGAAGCTTTCGGACGTGGAGGAAGCAATTCCATCGTTTATCATGAGATTCTGGATGAAGACCCCCACTTTGCAACAGCAATCAATCCGGAAGACGCTCCTACGTTGGAAGGTGATTTCCACATTGAGGAAATATCGCCTTGTATCAATACAGGCCTGAACGATTCGGTGACGGTAGCCGTCGATCTTGACGGTGAACCCCGAATTAAGAACGATACGGTGGATATAGGGGCTTATGAAACGGAAAAACCGGAAGATGTGCCGGATCATATTTCTTCGGCCATACAAAACGAGCTAAAGGTATATCCCAACCCGACCAATGGCTTGCTTAAGATTGAACTGAGTGAAAACAGCAGAATTGATATGCTGAAAGTGACTACTATAAGCGGAATGGAATTAATCAGCAGAAGAGTCAATGAAAACACCTTCTTACTGGATCTTTCATCCTGTCCCGGTGGCGTCTATCTGATCAGGGCCATCGGTGGCGGGGATGCGGCCACCCTGCGTGTCATCAAGTATTAAAGGAAACTGAGAAGTTTAATTTGAAATGGGATTGCCTTTAAAAATGTTTATAAAAGAAAGTGTTTATTTTAATAAATAAAATTGACTTTTATGATATTATGTCGTAACTTACCCGGCATATAAAAACAGCAAAACCATGAAATCATTTATTGTATTATTCACTATGCTGTGTATTCACTTGACTTCAGGTAATCTTTATGCCCAGGAGTTTGAGGATTTTGTCAAGAAATACACCGGTGCCAATGGAGAAGGCTATATGCAACCATTGGCGGATGCTTTTGGTGCCAACCTGAACAGCGGATGGTACCATAGTGCTTACATTGCAAAGCCGGGCTTTCAGCTTTACATTGGAGTTTCTACAATGGCGGCTCCAATTCCGGCCAATAACAAAACTTTTACGGCCACAACCCAGGGTTATTTTACTCCGGAACAGACAGCCAAAGTTCCAACGGTTTTTGGAAATACTGAACCGGTTAGTGTTGAAGGGGACGGAGGTACAGCTTATGTCTTTCCCGGCGGTCTGGATCTGAAAAATCTGCCGATGGCTGTGCCCAATCTCACCGTTGGTTCATTATTGGGCACCAATGTTTCTCTTCGCTGGGCAGCCTATGATTTGGGTGAAGATGTAGGCAAAGTGGAGCTCTTGGGTTGGGGGATGAGCCACAGCCTCGATCAGTATCTTCCGATTGCACCCATAAACATGGCAGTAGGGTTTTACACCCAACAGTTTACTTTGGGAGACATAGTGGATGCCAATAGCTGGCTTGCCAACCTTCAGGCCAGTTACCAGTTGTCTTTCATAACGCTTTACGGTGGATTGGGTTATGAGAACTCCAATCTGGACATCAATTACACCTATGAGGAGGACAATTCGGAAATTGCCTTTGATTTGCAGGGGAACAATAAAATGAGAGGTACACTTGGCCTTACACTGAATCTGGGTCCTCTAAAACTGAATGGTGACTATAGTATGGCCACACAAAGCATTTTTACCGTCGGCTTAGGCCTTGGATTTAATGAAATTGTTAAAGACAGGAGATAAATAAATGAAAACTATTATTATAGCGCTGCTTATTGGTATGGGTTTCTTGTGGGGGTGTGAGACCAGGACCTACACCTTTGTAAGCACCATTTCCAAAGATCTGGTATATACAATAGATCAGAAGGGAACATTTTCCGAGAGTTATACCTTGTATGCGGATGATTTTAATGAGGATCTTGATTTACCGGAGGATGCGATAATCAGAGGTGTTAATATAGAATCCTTTGCCATAAAGGCCGAACCACAGACGGGAAATGAAGCTTCATCCGTTAAAATGAACGTTTATGCAGGAGAAGAACCCGATCCTTTTGCTGAAGATGTTATCTTGCCTGTTGATATATCCTTTCAGGCCATGCCCAATCTGATTTCTTCTGCAGTGAGTGAGCTTAAGGATGAACTGGAGGGTTTTGTTAAAGACAGCAATCCACCATCCATTGCTTTTCGGATTGGAGGGGACTCGGAGCCTGCAGGCGAGCGGATCTTTGTGGTTATTCGGATAAAAGCAACCATAACGGTAGCTTATGATATGGAAAGTGATATTGGATTGTAAAGTGTTAATTGGCAACTTATTTCATCAGTTTCTGCGTTACTTCCTTAACCCGAATTATTCACAAATAATTAATTCTTGTTCAAGTTTATTAAAATTCTGTAATACAACATAATATAACTGCAAAACTTAAGCAATTAAGATCAATCCCCATTGAACCCGCATATTAATCATTTTCTTGTAGCAAAACTCAGTGGATGCGGGTTTCTGACGCTATTGAAAAACCTGGCTTTTTGCTTCATTACTTTTCGCAAAAAGCCGGTTTTTCTAATGCGGGGTAACCTTGCTCCGCCGAAGCTTCGCGAAGGCGAGCCTGGATCCTTTACGCAAACCATCGCGCATTCATAAACTTCACTCCATTCGTTTATGAATGATCCAGGTTAAAACGGGCATCTTATCAATGGATGCCCGTGGTTGTATTTATGTTTAATCTCTGATGATCAGATAATCTTTTCTGCTTTTGAAAGATCCCAAACAATTTCATTATTTTTGATGGAAGAACAAGGTGATTGAAACAATTACCACAACATTCCCTGCTTATGAAAAATATTATTATCGTTTTTGCCTTATTTTTATTCATCAATCAGGCGTTTTCCCAGGATTATTTTAATAAGGATCAGGATCAATTGATTCTGGATAACGGATTAATTCAACGAGGGATAACCTTCAGCCACGACAGCCTTTATTCTTCAAGCTTTATCTTAAAGAAGGATAATACCGGCTTCATTGGTAAAAGCAAAGATTTTTCCTTTCTGGTCAACGGGAAAGAGCTCAATGGATACAGTGGCTGGGAACTTACAGATACCCGTGCAATAGAAGATACCACGGGCGGTAATGGCATGAAGATCATTCTTCGACAAAGTGGGAATAATCCAAAGGTGAAGGTTGAGCTGAATTATATGCTTTACCCGGATTTGCCTTTGATCAGGAAATGGATTGAGGTCAAAAACATCAGTTCCGAGGATATTAATCTGGAAGCCATGACCATGGAAACGCTCAACACCAATCTTCACCACGTTCATTCGGTGGTTCGGCACAATTATGCCAGGATGAAGGATCTGGGCCGGTTTGTTGGCAACTGGTACGATCCCCTTGCGGTGGTTCACCATATCCCGGGCAGAAGGGGCATGGCGTTGGGCAACGAAACGGTCGGCGTACTCAAGCGAACCGCTTACCATACGGAAGGCAACAATATTGAAATTGGCCTTACACGGGAAGGTCAGCATTTTCCTTTCAGAAAGTGGCTGGAGCCTGGTGATTCCTGGCAAAGCCCCAAATCTTTTATCTGTTTATACACCAACAGAGATGACAGCTATGAAGTTGTGGAAGAGGAGGTGAATGCGTTCATCGTGAAACATATGAGGCCGCAGGTCATTGAGAAAAAGACCAAGCCGGTTTTTGTTTACAACACCTGGAATCCGTTCCGCACATTTGTGAACGATACCCTGATCCGGGAAGTAGCCAAAGCAGCTGCTGAGTGCGGTGTTGAAGAATTTATCATCGATGACGGCTGGCAGGTGAATGCCCACAGAAAATCCTCGGAACAAGGCTGGGGAAGCAATTACGGCGACTGGCTGGTGGACACCAACAAGTTTCAGGGAGGATTGGAACCCACCTTTGATTACATCAAGTCGCTCGGCATGAAACCTGGTTTGTGGATGTCCGTGGCTTCTGCCACGGAAGATTCCAGGGTTTTCCAGGAGCACCCGGAATGGTTTGTCAAGGGACCTGATGGTGAGTACGGGAATCTCCACAGCGGGAGTGAAGGATTTTATACCGCTTCTTTCGGTACTGACTGGTATGACTATATCAAAGGCAAGATCCTTCATTTGGTAAATGAATACGGTCTGCGGTATGCCAAGCTGGATTTCGCAGTGGTTGCCAGTGCCTATGTAAACAATGACAGCATTTCCGGCTCCTATGCCACCGATCACCCATACTACAGGGATCATCATGAATCCTTCATCGTTCATTATGAAAGGTTGCTCCAGTTATTTGATGAACTTCACGAGGAAGCGCCGGAGCTCTTTATTGATTGCACCTTTGAAACGGCCGGCAAGCTGCAGTTGATGGATTATGCCTTTGCCAAACATGCTGAAGGCAACTGGCTTTCAAACTTTGAATCAAATTCCCCTGTAGGTCCGCTCAGGGTAAGGCAAATGGCCTGGTGGCGTGCTCCTGCCCTGCCGGCCAGCTCATTGGTGATAGGCAACCTACCACTTAATGATCCCAACGTGGAATTTTGTCTGAAATCGCTGATCGGAACCCTGCCCATCATGTTGGGTGATCCCAGAAAAGTACCGGAAAAAAAACGGGGAATGCTGCATGCCTGGGCAGACTGGATGCGGGATATGCAGGAAAAGTACAATTACATGGCCTACAGGAAGGATTTAAAAGGTTTTGGGGAGCCCAGGGAAGGTCATTGGGACGGTTGGCAAAGACT
>JAGXLC010000219.1 GCA_018334875.1 Bacteroidales bacterium
AGCCACTTGGTAAATGAAAATATCTGAAAGGACCTTAGCTTTGGGGTCCGGTGAAACACCAGGGATGCTCCCTTGGGACTGTAGGCATATTTATGAAGATCCACGGAAACAGAACATACGCCCGGAAGGGTAAAATCAAAATCAGCCACAGGCTCTCCCAGCCTTTTGAAATAAGGAAGAAGAAAACCGCCCATACAGGCATCGGTATGAAACCAGATATCATACTCCCTGGCCATTTCAGAAAGTTCGCAGATGGGATCAACCACACCCTGGGTGTAGGTCGGGGCTGAACCAACCATAAGGATAGTATTTTCGTTGATGCTTTCCCTGGTTTGTTTGAGGTCTGCCTTAAAAGTATTGGGATCCACAGAAACGGTAACAGATTTGACGCCCAGGTAATGGGCTGCCTTATGAAAAGCTGCATGAGCCGAAGATGGGAGAATCATTTCCGGTTCCTTAATTTCAGGTCTCTTCTGGCGATAATAATCGCGGGCTGCCTTTAATGCCAGGAAAATGCTTTCCGTGCCGCCGCTGGTGAAATTCCCTACCACCTGTTCGTCTCCATGAACATGTTTTCTTATCATAGAGACCAAGTCATTTTCTATTTTCAGAAGGCTCGGATAAGCGGTGAAGTCAAGGGCATTTTCACATAAAAACAGGCAGTATACCTCTTTTGCAAATTCGAGGATCTCCTTCCCGGGATCGTATATATATCCATATGCACGTCCCGATTGCCAGTTTATATCCTGCTTTTTATAGCTTTTGAGATGTCCCAGGATCTCTTCTCTTGTTCGGCCGCTAGTTGGTATTTTCATGATGCACGCTTTTTATAATTTTATAAAATTCTTTTTCGGATGATATATGGAATGGCCCTGAACGCTAAGCCTGAAAATCATTTTTAAAAAATCATGATTGCAGAGAGTGATGACATAATAAGCATGACGATGTGGATACTACCCTCGCATAGCAGAGGCAAAAATCCCCGGAAGCCGCAAAGCATTTTTGTCGATGGCATAAAGCGCGGTCCTTTTAGCGGTTTTATGAGCAGATTTATTGGTTACAAACCATGGAGGTTTGGGTAACATAATGAAATCACCGTGTATCATACCTCTTGGAAAAGAATAAAAAGAACCATACGCAACCGTTTTCTCGGATTTTTCAAGGAGAAAAGTGGAATGTACAACACCTATTCCACTTTGAATATGATTTAATGTATGACCGGGAAAAGCGCCCCATGTTGCTTGCGGCAAAAGAAATGCAACGGCATCCCAAACGTTTATTCCTATAGAGCCATAACGCAAATCAGTAATAGCCCGTTTTAAGTCGGTCCCGAGTTCCTTAATTACTTTGGGGTGCGCAAGAATAGTTGCTCCCAGTGTTCCAAATAGTTTTTCATTGCAAAAGTCCACCGCATTTTTAAGATAACCTGTTGTTGTATCGCCAGGCAAACCGGTTTGAGCCAACACAGGACAAAACGCTTCCTCCTTAAAACAACATTCATCATTTGCATCGGAAGGAATATTGGTAATAAGAATGGATGAAATACCACCATTACCAAAAATTTCAGCTTGTGGATGAGCTTCGAGTGCGGCTTTTAGACGTTCTTCAGAACCAGGATAATAAAATTTTCTGGGTGGCAGTGATTTTAAAACATCCCGAATGGCGTCTAAAAATTTATCCTTTTGGCTCCATTGTTCAGGCAAAATCAGGACCTGGGTAGAAATGCAATTAAAGCCATTGTTGTGAAGTTTAGAAGTTACAACCTTTTCAGCCTGATAGCGAATATCTGACTCGTTCCATTTTCCCGGCAAAACAATGAGAGGTACTACTCCACCCAACTCGCTGGTGATGGGTTTCTGTAATATCGGGTTATTGTTTTTCCTGTTCTTTTCTCCCTCTTCGCCTGTTCCATAAACAATTGCATCGTGGGTACGTGAACTTCCGGTAATATGAATTTCGTCAATATCCGGATGATGCGTTAAGTATTGGCCAACATCTGCTCCACCGGAAATAATCTGAAGATATCCCGATAAAATGAATGGTTCAAATATTTTGTTATAAACAGGAGTTAAATACTGGTTCACCGGATTCATTTTAAGCAGAACAACCTGGCCATGCGCAATCATTCTGTATAGTGTATCATAAGCAGCTATGGAATTAACGTTTCCTGCACCCAAAACCAACGCCACTTTTCCCTCAGGATCCTCCTGTTTATAAAAAATGGCAATATAATCGTCGAGATTTTCAAAAGTCACTTCTTTTTGCATCCAAACTTCTGCTTTAATTCCATTAAGTAGAAGAGATTCTATAAAGTTATTCGGATAGATTTGAATGACTATCCGCCCATCTGAAGTTTTTTCTACCTTTTTAAATTTAGGAAGTTTACCATTGCTTAATTCAGTAAGCGTTTTTTTATAACCCTGAAGCCCTGCCGCAAGTGCCCATATACTGGCTATCCATTCTTCACCAACCCACGGTGATTTTGCATCAATTTGTTTGTTGGTTATGGCAACATCTACCCATTCGCGGGCATACTTTTTCAAATTCCCCAAAATCTGATTGATAAACTCAATTTTTTTAGCAATGGGCAACCTGGCCCATTGATCTTTGTTTTCTTTAAGTATTTTAACTGAATTATCAATTGCTGCGGTATTCATCATAACACCTTTCCTTTCCATTTAAATCCAAATAGACTAAAACCGCACCCTTACCAGATCGATTTGGTATTCATAATAAGTTTCACTGCTGGGTAATGTTCGGTTATGAATGTTAAAGGTTTCCGGATCCAAAGGTATAAACTGAATGTCCACGGACGATTCAGGATTTTTGTCCAGAAAGGATTTTTTCCAAAACCAAAGTTCCTTATGCTTAGCCCTCTCCTTAAGAGCAGCAATCATCATGGTTCCTGTTACAGAGCCTATGAGATAACCACCCGTGAATTCGCTCCCGCCAAAGTCTTTTTCACCCTCCTTGCCTGACATTGGGGTATATAGCGTGCTTTCTGAGATTATGCCCATAATGGGACCCACGACCCCAAAGCCTAAAACACAGTTCCAAAGCCATGATGATTGGGTCTCTTCCATTCGAATATTTTTTGGTACGAGATTGTAGTATCTCTTATCGGCCTTTTTGCCGAGGAAATAGCCCGCTACAACACCAGCGGTGCCACCGATGACTGCCCCCCAATGAGGGGCATACTTATGCTCATAGGAATAAAAATTTTCTGTCCACGTCCAGGATTTGGTAAGCAATACGTAGCAAAAAAGATCTAAACATATTCCACTTTCTTCGTGATGTATTTCCCGTCTTGCCACTTTCTTCCTCTGAAATGCTTTTCCAATTAGCATACCTGCTGCAGCTCCCAAGGTACAACCAAGCATTCCCCCGGATACGCGATAGCTTGTTCCCCGATCATTTAGGATTTCTTCGCGCCAGCGCTCTTTGCTCCATTTCTCCTTCGCCAATATTTTGGCCTGCTCCTCGAGTTTCCAAACCATCGCTTCTGAAATTTTCGTTTTCCCTAATGCTTCTTTTCGACGGGATAAGTTTTCACTGACCGGCTTTGTTGATTTTTCGAAACCTAAGACCGCAGAGTCTCCGCGAGTAAATAATCTATCCCTAGCCGCAGGAACGAGCTTATCGAAATAGTGAATATATTCACGAAGCTTTTTTAAGGTAGATTTATCCATTGGAAGGGTAGCTTGCCTGTATTGCCCTTCTCCTGCTTGCTTTTGGGTAATTTTTACAACGTAATGTTCTTTTCCTGTTAATTGAAGTATAACAGCCGAATGAAAATTCCTTGAGGTAAGGAAAAGCCTGTAATGGTTCCGCTCCTCAAGGTCAATTGTATCCCCCACCTCCTCACTCAGGCAGATCACCTTGCCGGTTTTTGGCTGCAGATCTTCCGGAACCATAGCTTCCCGCTTACCCATAAGAGTTAAAGCGGGAATTAGTAAGATAACGATGATTATCCATATAGTTTTCACGACCTCAAACCTCCTTTCCCATTTATCATAGTTTAATAATCATTGGACTTTAGGCATTGGTTTTATTCGATATCTGAAATGTCAATATTTTGGGGAATGCCTTGCGGAAACCTCGCAAACATCTTTAACTCCTTATATGTTAAATCATTATAATTATAAACCGAATTACTGTTGGTAGTTGTAGTAACTGTTACAGCAAGGTTTATGGGTAATGAAAAAATTAGAAAAGCTCCATGGCCAATACTGGCCAATGAATAAACCGGAATTGTCCACCAATAGGCTGAAGGTTTTGCATACTTTAATTTAAATCTCCTAATCTCTTTTATGGGTATAAATACAACTTTATTTTTGGAATGGCTGTTGGTAAGAACATTTATCCCGGTTGTGTCAATTACCAATAATTCTCCCCTGATTTTCTTACCTGCTGTTCTTTTAACCTTTATATATGAACCGTACTCACTCACACCAATATTATCTCTTTTTGGTAAATATTTTGGGTAAGTGCAATTGCTAAGTATAAAGGCTAATATAATACTTGTTATAATCAGCTTACTTTTCATCGTATTCAAATTTATCTGTGTTTATTCTTGTATTCCAGAATTCCTGCTCCATTGTTTTTTCATAAATCTTATAGGATTTAGCTTCCAATCTGAGATATTTAGCAGGATTTTCAACCAACTGCCTTAATTTCAAAAGATTCTTATTTTTTATCCAGTTTTCCCGCATCCATTCCAAATAATAGCCCTTGGTATACAGAAACAATTCGTATTTCTGGTTGGCTTTTGGTAAGGTGAAATTGAAACGGTATTCACTCCCCGGCATGGATATTAAATATTGATCAGAAGTATTGATTTGATTCAATGCTTCATGGTCCGTTTTACCCTCATTCAATATTTTATCCGTCCTTATCTCGATTGGCTTAACCTCTTTCTTAATGTTTGTCAAAGCAAGGTAATCGATGCGCCAAAGTCCTTTATTCAAAACAAGTTTGATTCTTACTTCAGAACTTGAGTTAACATTCTTTAAAGGAAGCATTTGGTCATTTAAAGCAATTGGTCCGGTTTCATAAAATCCATCCTGAAATTCCCAGCTATTTTTACTTTCATTCCAAACATACACCTCAATATCCCCTAATTCTTCTTTAAGCCCATTTGTCAATTTCCCTTGCATCCGGTTATTCATTTCCATTTTTGCAATTAAATCTCCCACCTCATTGCCCATGTATCCAAGTGCGCTATAAACAATATAGGTTGTCATCAAAGTTTGGCGAAAACTTATAAGAAGTCCCAGATCACCAGAATTTTTAACATTGTTAAACTCCAAGCAGATTTCTTCCTTACTGCTCATATTGTTTTCATCAGCAAGGCTGATACGTTCTTTTATATCTTTGCCAACCAGCAATGAAGTAACAGTTCCTTCAGGTCCTTTTGCCAAGCTTAACGGATGGTTGTTTTCACACAAATAAAAGGTATTCGATGGTGTTTGATAAACCCGCTCATCTTCCTGAACAGGATAAACCATAAGATTGACATGATTCAAACAATGGGTTTCCAATGCCTCATTTTTCATGGTAATTGAAAAATGAGGCTCATTAAATGCCTGGTTATCTAATGCATCTATGTCAAAATATTCCAATGAAGGGGCAACTGCGCTTGAAAACCCTTCTGCATCTGCATAATGAAGATTGTCGTGCTTATTGATATAAAAAGTCGGGCATGAGCCAAAACAGGCCTTCGGATTCAACAGACAAAATACACCCATGGCAACATCCAGGCCTGCCATAATAGTAAGACCTGTGATTCTGGAATTTTCTGTTTCTTCTAAACTTCTGTTGGTCTCAAATATAGCTACACTGTCGATTGGGATTGAGATCTTGCCTTCATATACTTTCTTCCTGTTAAAGTCATAATGATTACCCTTCCCGGAAACTGCATTCTGTCTGGTATCCACTTTCCATGTGTCTCTTAGGATAGATACATCTCCATTTTTTAAATGGGCCTTTAAAAAGGGTTTTGTCAGAAGGTTTTTATTATCATGCAACAGCTTATTTGCATCTTTGTAGTTGGAACGAAAATAATGGGTCTTGCATGTTTCCATAGTTAGAATAACTACTCCCAGTATCAAAAGGTAAAGGATCCACTTATGTGTTTTTTTGTTTTTCATTGACATTTATTTTTTAATTTTCATTGGTTTAGAGGAAAATTCTTTCTAATATTGCTATATTAGTGATTTCAAAGAGCGTTTTTTTATTAATATAAAAGACCAGCTATTTCAATATTTAAAGATATAGATGACCCATTCCTATCGTAATTCTGCAGATTGGTAATCTGATATTCAGCTTCTATCATGATTCCCAAATGTTACCCAACCCATTCCAAAAATTAACCAGCATCCAGCATAACCTCCAAAAAATCCAAGCCCCCTACCAGCTTCACCAGATATCGTTTGACCCAAACCTGGAAGAATAAATGAAGTTATCCCTGCAACCCCAGGATCATAAGGATCTCCTTTTTCATATTCGTAATTACGGTAATCATACTTTGTTTTATTGACAGCGTATTGCGCGTTTACAACGTTGCAAAGCAGCATCAAACCAAAAATATAAAGCAAATATTTTTTCATGATTTAGTATCTTCAAAGCAATCAAATATACTGACTTAGTGGACCAATATTTTTTCAGTATGTCTTTTTCCGTTGTCTATATATAAATGCAGAAAGTATATTCCCGCATTAACCTGGTTTATATTAAGGATGGTAACAGCATCATTCACTTCTTTTTCTATCACAACTTTTCCTTCTATGTTCACCAGTTCAACGCTATTTACCCCTTGGGTTTCGATAAATACTATTACAGACGCCGGATTTGGAT
>JAGXLC010000220.1 GCA_018334875.1 Bacteroidales bacterium
GGCGGGAGTTTGCCGGAAGCATTCCATCTGAACCAAACCGATGCATGGTATCCCCGTCCGGTGCCATTGAAGGTTGGTACCACTCCCTCCAACTCCTGGGAGCTTTATAATATGCACGGGCTTGTCGAGGAGTGGTGCCTGGATTGGTATGGACCTTATCTCGCGACCCTGCAGATTGACCCTGTGGGGTATGCCAGTGGAAATTTCAAGGTAACGCGTGGAGGGAGTCACAATACAGAGGCTAAATTCTTGCGCAGTGCAAACAGGATGGGTATGTTACCTGATGACAAAAATTGTATGGTGGGCTTCAGAGTAGTTCAGGCCGAAATGCCGGATTCCGAACCATCCGGTCCCCCCGCTAAAAAATTTTGGGCTGCTGACATCAGTCAAACCGGGAGTAAGTGGGAGAGAAATATCAATATGGATGAGCCTTATTTTGAGGATCCCATTTATTTTCAAAAGGTACCGCCTGAGTCTAACGGTCCCCTGTATTCAGCCCATAACCACTGTCCCGATATAACTCCCTTGCCGAATGGAGACCTTTTTGCTACCTGGTATACAACTGTTGAAGAACAGGGGCGTGAACTGGCAGTGGCTGCTGCCCGTTTCAGGAAAGGAGCAGAAGAATGGGATAAGCCATCCCTGTTTTATAAGGCACCCGACAGAAACATGCATGCCACTTCCATCTGGTGGGATAGAGCCAATAAACGAATTTATCATTTTCAGGGCATTGGCGTCAGTTATGGCTGGGGGAGGCTTGCTCTGATCATGCGAACCAGTGAGGACAATGGTGTCACATGGTCAAAGCCCCATTGGATCAACCGGGAACATGGCCTGCGCAACATGCCCATAGCAGGTGTGATTAAAACTTCTGACGGATCCATTGTGGTGCCCTGTGATGCAGTTACCGCGGGGCATGGAGGAACCGCCGTTCACATCAGCCATAATGAAGGTAAAACCTGGTACGATCCGGGTGCAGGAAAACCAAAGCCCCTCTTTGAAGCAGGAGAAACCGGCGGATGGATTGCCGGCATTCATGCAGGGGTGGTTGAACTAAAGGATGGTCGTCTGATGGCTCTTGGCCGCGGCGATAACATCAACGGACATATGCCTGTGAGCATCTCGGATGATATGGGAAAATCCTGGACCTATTCCGCCAGTCCATTTCCGCCCATATCCAGCGGTCAGCGCCTGGTGCTGATGCGCCTGGATGAAGGGCCCCTGCTTTTTGCTTCATTTACCGGTCCCCACAACGATGATAAGGGAATTGAATTTACGGGCAAAAACGGGAGTTCTTTCCGGGGTTATGGTTTGTTTGCAGCCCTTTCTTACGATGAAGGAGAAACCTGGCCGGTACGCAAGCTGGTAACGCCCGGAAAAGGTGAATATGACGGCGGAGCCCATACCGGAACTTTTAAGACCGATGCCAGCCATGCTGAGCCCCGTGGTTATATGGCAGCAACACAATCTCCGGATAGAATTATTCATCTTATCTCAAGTAAAATACATTACCGTTTCAACCTGGAATGGTTAAAGAAGAAAGCAGATGTATAATTTGGTAATTATCTATAAATCAAATCTCATGTACATGATTGAACGTTTATTTTCAAAAAATAAAGTGTCTGGGAATAACGGGGTTCTGTTATTCTTATTTCTGCTATTGACTTATTCTGCAATGGCTCAGGAGCAGCCAAAAAGTCTTTCACCGCCTGATCCCAAGACCAATCCTGGTTCTGCACTCATGCTTGATGGTGATTGGGTGCCAGAAGATCCGCATGCAATCGATTTTGAGAATTTGCCCCGCATTCCAGCCAAACATAGGGTAATAAATGATGTGAGTAAAGAAGATGGGGTTAATCAGCATAATTATTTGATCCGTTATAATGGCAAATTCTGGGTGATGTGGAGTGATGGCCCAGGCGTTGAGGATAGGGTAGGTCAGGTAGTGAAATATGCTAACAGTAAAGATGGTTTGAATTGGAGTGATCCCAAAATGCTAACGCCTTATCCCCCTCATTCAGAACCGGATTCTCCTCATTATAACACCCGGTCAGATGAGGGTTTTCGTTGGATATCCCGTGGATTTTGGAAGCGGGATGGAGAGCTTCTGGCCCTTGCTTCTCTGGATGAAGCAGCGGGTTTTTTTGGTCCTGATCTGGAGCTAAGGGCTTTTTGCTGGGATGATCAATCAAATATATGGGAGGATGCAGGGGTGGTTTGGGACGATGCCATCAACAATTTTCCACCTAAAAAATTACCCACCGGCGAATGGTTAATGTCACGACGAACCCACGATTACGCGGAAGCAGGGATTCAATTTCTAGTAGGAGGCAACGAAAGTATCTTTCAATGGGAATCTTTTGAAGTGCCTGGTTCGTCTGACATATTGGACTCAGAAGAACCCTACTGGTGGATATTGCCTGATGGGGAGAATCTTATGTCGCTTTACAGGGATAACCGGGGAAGCGGTTATCTTTACAGATCATTTTCCACCGACTATGGTCGAACCTGGCACCGCCCCGTACAAACCAATTTCCCTGATGCCCGGTCGAAATTTCATGGCATCAGGCTGACCGACGGCCGTTACGTGCTGGTGTCCAATCCCAACCCGGAGCGCCGTGACCCGCTTGCCCTCTCGATCAGCAAGGATGGAATGGTTTTTACGAAGATGGCCTATCTCATAGGTGGACGTCATGTAGACTATCCCCATGTACTCGAACATGATGGATACCTGTATGTGGCTTTTTCCGGCGGAAAACAATCTATCGAGGTGCTGAAAATAAAGATATCAGATTTGGATCACCTTAAAATGCCCGAATCAATGGAGTTTAGAAGGTAACAGTTTATTGGATGAAATTTATAATCAAATCAATTAAATTAAATATTTCGTTATGCAATCACAATTAATGAAGGCAGTCATTTTTGATATGGACGGCGTATTGGTGGACAGCGAACCTTTTCATGTAGAAGTTGAAAAGAGGCTTTTTAAGCGTTTCCACCTGAATGTTTCAGATGAAGAACACAGGAATTATATGGGTAAAGCTTCCGATGTCATGTGGAGTGAGATCATAAAAAAGAAGAATCTGCCCTGGAATACAGCAGAAATGGTTAAACTTAATCATGAAGAATCCAGAAATTATTTTGCAGGCTTATACAAGATTGATCCAATGCCCGGAGTATTGGATTTGCTGGACGACTTAAAAAATAACCACATTCCGATGGCCGTGGCATCTTCCTCAGATTCAGAGACCGTTGAAATGATTATGGAAAAATCAGGCTTGATAAAATATTTTAGGTATATTGTAAGCAGTAATTTGGTTGGGAAGAGTAAACCTGAACCGGATATTTTTCTTTATACCGCCCAATTGCTGGGCGTTGGCCCGGAATATTGCCTGGTTATAGAAGATTCAACCAACGGCATTCAAGCAGCAAAAGCTGCGAATATGTTATGTATAGCATTTAATGGATCTTCTTCTGATAATCAGGATCAGAGCCTAGCTGATATGCAGGTAAAAGATTTTTTTCATTTGAAAGAAATATTGAACAAATATCTTGAGGTGCAAAAAACAAAAAACTAACATATTATGACTACTTCGACTATAAGAAGACCATTAACAGCTTTATCAGTCTCTTTACTGCTTGCTTTGGTGTGTTCCAATGTTCATGCCCGGAGACCTGTTTTCAATTCTGAAATCATTATACCTTATCAAAATGAGCATGTTCATGGTTCAACCATAGAAGAACTACCCAACGGCGATCTTTTGGCCGCCTGGTTTCAGGGTAGTGGAGAGCGATGGGCTGATGATGTCAAAATATTTGGTGCAAGGAAAAAATATGGAAGTAATGAGTGGAGTGAACCGTTTGTTTTGGCTGATGTGGAAGGCTTTCCTGATATCAATCCGGTCCTTTTTGTGGATGGTAAAAGTAGGCTCTGGCTCATGTGGTATACGGTAATTGCCAATCAGTGGGAGACTTCATTATGTAAATACAGAATCAGTGAGGATTATATGAATATGTTGGGACCCCCCAATTGGAACTGGCAGGAAAACCTGCATGTTAAACCAGGCGATAAAGCTGAACGTGGTATTCAACCAGACGATTCATTTGTTCAATCAGTAAATAGGCAATTGGACAATTATATTGAAACCGCTAATGTGGAAGCTGACAATGAAAGAATCCAACAATGGAAAGAGAGGATTATGGCCAAAGCCAAAGGTAAGGATATGGTGAAAAACGGACGATTATATAAGGAAGACGGGACTTATGAGCATACTGAGCTGGGCTATCCTTATTTTAGAAGGATGGGATGGCAAACCAGAAACAAACCGTTCATAACCACTGAGGGCCGAGTGATTGTTCCTCTCTACTCCGATGGATTTAGCTTTTCTTTAATGGCTTTTACTGACAATTGGGGTGAAACCTGGGAGTTTAGTACACCACTTGTTGGGGCAGGCAATATACAACCAGCAATTGCAGAAACCGAATCGGGTGAATTGGTAGCTTATATGCGGGACAATGGTCCTCCGCCCAAGCGTCTCCATGTCAGTCGTTCAAGCGATGATGGAGAGACCTGGAGCCTGGTAAAGGATTCGGAGATACCCAATCCAGGGTCTGCAGCAGATATAGTGACATTAAAAAACGGCCATTGGGTATTAATTTATAACGATACAACCGAAGGACGTCATAGCCTTGCCGTATCTGTTTCTGAGGATGAGGGAAAAACCTGGCCATGGACCAGGAAAATCGAATTTGATGATGGCAATGATCCGGTAACCGCAGGATATCCCGCTATAATTCAAGGAAAGAATGGCAACCTTCATGTAAGTTACAGTTATCGCCAACTTTCAAAGAATGGAAGGGAAAGAAAGACAATAAAATACGCTACATTTAATGAGGAATGGATTAAGGGGGAATAGTTCGATAATGAATTTCTTCCGTATTAAACTGAAAAGCATTAAATTTGAAAAATTTCGCAATTATGATTTTATATAGACCAACAAGGATGTCCCTACCTACACTTTTTCTTTTTTTTCTTATTTACTTATTGTCATTTTCAAATTGCAAATCTCCGAAGAAAGAAAAAACTGGTGAGGAAGGTATCTCTGAAACACCCCTGGATATTTACGTGGATACTGCCGGTTCCGATTTTAATTATCGGGTTATGCATCATGCTAAAAGGGAGGATTATACATTGTATATTCTGAGAATGACTTCCCAGAAATGGCTAAATGAGCAATTGGTGGAGGACCCTACTTGGTGGCATTGGGTAAGTATTGTGGTACCGGATTCTGTTGAGTATGAAACGGCATTTATATGGATTGGAGGAGGAGACAGAGACGATGAATTACCTGTTAAGGCGGACTCTATGCTGGTTCAGTCCGCTGTTTTGACCAATACAATTGCTGTGGGGATACATAATATTCCAAATCAACCGCTGACCTTTTCCGGAGATACCATGGGTGAAAGGAAAGAGGACGAATTGATTGCCTACGGTTGGCGAAAATTTCTTGAAGGGAGTGCGGATGATGAAGATGCGGTTTGGTTGGCCCGGTTGCCTATGACCAATGCAGTGCATTGTGCCATGGATGCAGTATCAGAATTTGTTTTAAAAGAAGAAAATTTAGAAGTAAACAATTATGCTGTAGCCGGAGGCTCCAAGCGGGGATGGACTACATGGACCACAGCAGCCACAGATGACCGTGTCGTAGCCATGATTCCCATTGTCATCGATCTGCTGAATCTGGAACCTTCCTTTAAACATCATTGGAGAAACTATGGATTTTGGGCCCCGGCCGTACATGATTATGTTGATGAAGGGATCATGGAGTGGATAGGTTCTGTGGAATTCGATCGTTTAATGGAGATTACGGAGCCTTATTCCTATATAGAACGCTATGATATGCCGAAACTGCTGGTTAATGCTACCGGTGACCAGTTTTTTCAGCCGGATAGCTGGCAGTTTTACTGGAATGACCTGAAAGAGGAAAAGTATCTCCGGTATGTTCCAAATACCGGGCATTCATTGGATGACACAGATGCCATGCAAACGATCATGGCCTTTTATGATGCTGTGGTAAATCATAAGGCCCTTCCGGATTATCATTGGAAAGTGGGGGACTCTCATATTGCTGTAAGGACAGATCCTGAAGATCCCATCGAGGAAGTAAAGCTCTGGTATGCTGTTAACGAAGAAAAACGGGACTTCAGAGTGGATGAAATCGGAAAAGTTTGGCAAGACAGTATCATCCGGATCAATCAGGACGGCCATTATAACATCAGGCTTTCCGGGCCGAAAAAGGGATGGAAGGCATATTTTATTGAACTAACCTATAATTATGGTCTTCCTCTCAAATTAACAACAGGGGTAAAGGTGCTTCCCGATGAGTACCCTTATCCTCCTTATGAAAGTCCTGATCCAAAGGGAACGCGATGAGATGAAGACTTTAAAATTTGGCTGAGTTATAACAAGTATTTGGGCTGCACAAACGTAAAGAGAAAGAATAATTTGCGCATATTTCCCTGCTGGTTTAAAATATTGGAATTGAATTTTAAGTATCGAGTAAAATTAAAATAATTAATTCTATAAATGAACAGTCTATGAAAAAGATTACAATCCTGTTATTTGTCATTATTGCCATGAATACTCCTTCATGGGCACAGAGCTATAATCCTGAAGCACCTGGTGTTGTGATCAATCATTCACCGGCTTCTTCCGGGAAGTATATAGGTTCCCCATCTCTTGTGGTCATGCCTAACGGCGATTATATAGCCTCACATGATTATTTCGGTCCAGGGGGCGGCCGTGGTTCATGGG
>JAGXLC010000221.1 GCA_018334875.1 Bacteroidales bacterium
GAGCCCGGGTACATGCTCAAGCGCTCCATATTTGCTGTTATTGATCTCTCCCTGGCTGTACCCGTCAAAGTGGTTGATGTGATCCGGAGCCCTCAGGGCATCGTCCATGTGACATAATCCATGCCATACCCTATATTTGTCGTTTACCCGCATGTGGCACATCTGAACGGGCAGGTAGTATTCCAGTGTGGGCTGCCAGACGTGCCTGTCATATATGTCACTGTTGATTTCAAACGGGAGGGTTTTCTTAGTGCCATATACTACCCGGTATATGCCTTCTTGAGTAATATCGGAGAAATCGAATTGAATGTATTGATAACGGAGGAATTCGCCCCAAGGATCCGGGTTTTCCGATAAAACCGTTTCTTCTTCACCATTGGGAAGAACTCGTTTTAACTTTACTTCTCCGAATGTATTTTCCCGCTTATCCAGTTCTACCACGGCTGTTTTATCCTGATCGGGATGATAACCCACCTGCGATATGTGAATGACCGGGTCGTATTTCCAGCCGGGCTTTGCATGAGGTGTGACCACCCATTCTATGGCATTTTCAGTGGCTCCTTCAGGTATCGTTGATCGTACTACAAACCATCCGTTGTTGTGTTTTCCCCTGCCATCCAGGAGTGTCAGCTCCCCGTTCGGGCTTTTGATCTGCATCCTCCTGGCATCGTCTTCCGGGGCAATGGTGAGGGTTTTGCCTTCCGCCAAAGGCTTTATGTGAAGTTCTCCTTCAGCGTTCCTTCTCATCGGGCCATTGGCCTGCCGGGGAAAGATTCCCGAGGAATCGTCCATGTAGTAATATTTTCCATATAACAAACCCGGGAAGAGTTCCATATTGAATCCCACCTTACCAATCCATTCCTCAGGCAAAGGTTCCTCCAGATCCACCGTTACGCGGAACGAGCGGCCTTCTGTCTGTACATTAACTTTATAATCAAATTGAAGGTCGGGATAGATCATGGGGTTGAAGCCCTGCCGGTGGCGGCTGGAATCGGGGTAGCTCATGGTCATGCTGATGCGCTGCTCCCCTTGATCAACCGTACGTTCGCCTTTTTTGGGCAGGGGCTGCCACTGACCCGGAGCAGGGCCAAGCCGGATATCGCCATTGGTGGCTATGCGCTTCCCGTTCTGAATGATCGAAACGCCACCCTGGTGGCCTTCGGGATAAAAATCGTCAAAAACCATCACGTTCAGGCCCGGCATTTCAAAGTAATCTTTGTCGTTGAGGGTAAGCTTTTGGTCCTGGGCGTGTGACCAGGTAAAAGAACCCAGAGATACGATGAATGAAAAGATGATAGAAGTGAATGTTTTGGAGTGTCTCGCACACATAGGCCTGAGATTTTATTTGTTTATGGGGCATCGAATATACCAAAAAAATGAAAATTGAGAGTTTCTGTGTTGAATTATTCGGGTTAAGAATGCCCGGATATTTTTTTAATGGATCCAGCCGGACGCCATAATTGTTGTGGGAACGCACGGCCGTGCGTATCTGCTGAAAGAGAAATAAAAAATTCTGAAAAGTTTTCATTTTCATCTCCAGATCATGGGGGGAAGGTTATGGGTAATCTCATTTATGGCCCCGCACTCCGTGGAGGGTTATTAGAATTACATTCTTTATCTCCACGTCAGGGAGAAGGTTTTTAGAATTACATTTTTCATCTCCACGTCACGGAGAAGGGTATTAGAATTACATTTTTCATCTCCACGTCACGGAGAAGGGTATTAGAATTACATTTTTCATCTCCGCGTCATGGAGAAGGGTATTAGAATTACATTTTTCATCTCCGCGTCATGGAGAAGGGTATTAGAATTACATTTTTCATCTCTGCGTCATGGAGAAGGCTATTAGAATTATCATTTTCATCTCCGTGACCAGGAGAAGGTTATGTCCGTATTCATTGATTTCCTATCACCGTTAGCATTTTTTTTAAATAATTTATTCATTGAGGTATTACACACCACTGGCTACCAGATCGCCCACTTCCGAAGTTGAATAGCCCATTTTTCCGACGCTCATACTCTTCAGCTTATTTCCGGTAACATTCATGATGGATTGTTCCACAGCCCTGGAAGCTTCCATCTCATTGAAATATTCCAGCATCATGGAAGTGCAGGATATGGCCGCAAGCGGATTGATGATCCCTTTTCCGGTATATTTGGGAGCAGAGCCTCCAATGGGTTCAAACATACTTACCCCTTCGGGATTCAGGTTTCCTCCGGCAGCAATGCCCATGCCGCCCTGGGTCATGGCGCCCAGATCGGTAATAATGTCGCCGAACATATTGCCGGTGACCAGCACATCAAACCATTCCGGATTTTTAACCATCCACATACAGGTAGCATCCACATGGTAATAATCCCTTCTGATGTCCGGGTAGTCTTTCTCACCGATCTCATGGAAAGCCCGTTCCCAAAGATCGTATACATAAGTCAGCACGTTAGTTTTGCCGCACAGACCAACGGTTTTGTCTTTATTTCTTTTTTGGGCATACTCAAAGGCAAAGCGCAGGCAACGCTCCACCTGGTGGCGGTTATACACCATGCTCTGAACGGCTACCTCGTGCGGAGTGTTTTTCATGGATATGCCTCCTGTTCCGGTGTATAAGCCCCCTGAGTTCTCTCTTACCACAACATAATCAATGTCTTCAGGACCTTTGTCCTTCAAGGGGGTTTCAACGCCTGGATACAATTTCACCGGACGCAGGTTGATGTATTGATCCAGCTCAAAACGAAGCTTCAGCAATATTCCCTTTTCCAGCACGCCGGGTTTTACATCGGGATGTCCAATGGCGCCGAGATATATGGCATCGAATTGTTTGAAATCTTCAATAGCCGAGTCAGGGAGTATTTCTCCCGTTTTCATATATCTCTCCCCGCCGAAATCAAAATGGGTGAAATCAAAGGAAAAGTCATACTTTTCCGATACTGCATTGAGTACTTTGATTCCTTCGCTGACGACTTCAGGTCCTGTCCCGTCGCCGGGGATTACTGCAATGTTGTACTTTTTACTCATAATGACATTATTTTTAAGGTAAGATAAAGGTAGCAATAATACACAAATGTTAACAAAATATCAAATTGACATTCGATATTAATATTATCTGCTCTTCATTATAACTATAACAGGATATGTAATTCTCCTTGTAAAATACATGCTTTAATTTTTTTAAGCACAGTATTTTTTGCAGGGATAGTGAAAAATAATCTACAGAAAGATGCAATTTTGAAATAGAATGGTTACGTTTGTTAACAAAAGAATGATTATGAGGAATTATAAAAATATGATCAGTACAGTTATTGTATTTGTTAATTGTTTTCTTTTCCGTACAATCTTAAATAAAATGTTTGAAAATTATGGTGCAATGAAAAATGAGAAGATAATTTAATGAAAGATTAAAACCATCTGTAAAATGAAACTTACCAACCCATTTTTCTTATTTCTTTTTTTAATTGCTTTATTTCAGACCAAAGGGATATTTGGACAATATCCCAATCACGAACTGGATCAGTATCCTGTAGAGTGGAACAGCCGCTGGATATCCCACCCTGAAATTGATGGCGCCTCATACAACCTGCTTCATTTCAGGAAGGTTTTTGAAATGGAAGAGGTACCCGATCAATTTATAGTCCATGTCAGTGGAGACAATCGCTATCGTTTGTATGTGAATGGGGAAGAAGTTTGTTATGGCCCTCAGCTAGCTGATGTCCGTCACTGGCGCTATGAAACCGTAGATTTGGCTCCCTACCTGAAAGAAGGTAAAAATGTAATAGGTGCTCAGGTTATGAACTGGGGTATTGACCGAAGTTATGGTATCATATCCCATAGAACAGCCTTCCTGCTGCAGGGCTATTCGAGGAAAGAAACATTTTTGAATACGGATTATGACAGCAACTGGAAGGTACTTCAAAACAAAGCCATGCATGAAAAAACGGTACATTGGATAACAGGAGACCAGATAGTCGGGGGTTTTTATGCTTCCAATCCCACCGATTCGGTTGTGGCCGAAAATTATCCATGGAAGTGGAAGGAAGCAGGATATATAGACCATCACTGGAAAGAACCCAAAGTGCTCTTTTCTAAACCAAAAACCAATGCAGGCGCAGGACATGGATGGATTTTACAACCTCGTACGACCCCTATCCAGAAAAGTGAGAAGGAACCCTTTACCCGCATTGCCCGAACCAGTATGGACAAGGTTGGTGAAGATTTCCAGTTTGGACAAAAATCCCTGAAGGTTCGTGCCAATTCGCAACAAACAATTATTCTAGATCAGGGATATGTGACGCTGGGATATCCCAAACTGCATCTGTCTAAAGGCAAAGGAGCTCATGTTCAGGTAAAATATACAGAAGCACTTTATAATGCTGCGAACAATAAAGGCAACAGAAACAGGATTGAAGGAAAAACCATCAAGGGAATCAGTGATGTTTATATGATGGACGGAGGTGAAAACCGGGTTTTTCAGCCCATTTGGTTTCGTACTTTCCGTTTTGTACAGCTGGAAATAAAAACAAAAAATCAGCCCCTCGTCATTGATGATTTTTACAACGTTTTCTCAGCAAGTCCCATTCACATTGAAGCGAAATTCAATACACACAATCCCGTTTATGAAAAGGTTTGGGAGGTTTGCTCACATGGGCTGGATATCTGTGCCCAGGACAACCTGCTGAGCGATGCTTACTATGAACAAATGCAATATGTAGGGGATCTTCGTCCGCACCTTAAGGCCTGGACTGCCCTTACAGGTGATCTCACATACTTCCGCAGCGCTATGGAGCAATTTAACAACTCCCGGCTGCCCGATGGCAACATCACCAGTTGCTATCCCCTTAAGGCGACCTTTGTTCATCCTACCTATTCTTTGATCTGGATTGATATGCTTCACGATCTGATGATGCTGGATGGTAACAAAAAGCTTATTGAATCCTACCTGGGAGAAATACAGGAGGTATTTGATTACTATGAGTCTTTGATCAATGAAAACGGCCTGGTGGGGGATTCTAAATATCATATGTTTGTAGACTGGTATTTGCCTAAAGGTGGCAATTCTCCAGTGAATAAAGACGGCAATTCAGCCATATTAACCCTGAATTATGCTTATACCCTTTCTAATGCTGGAGATATTGCAGAATGGCTTGGGTATAGGAAAAAAGCTGCATATTACAGGGCGCAATCCCGAAAATATGCCGAGATTGTGAAGAATCTTTGCTTTGATCCTGACCGGGGCATTTATGCCGATGATCCGGGAAAGACATTTTATGACCAGCGGGCCAGCATACTGGCAATTCTTGCAGATGCCCATACCAGCGCAGAAAAAAAGGAACTCATGAGAAAAGTGCTGGATGAAGATACTGAATATGACAGCAAAGCCAATCTTTTTTATTATTTCTACCTGTTTGAGGCAATGAAAAAGACAGGTGTGGGAAATTTTACCGAAACCCTTAAACCCTGGGAAAAAATTGTAGAAAAGGGTATGACGGCCACACCGGAAAAGCGGATTGAGCAAAATCCCCGTTCTGAAGTCCATCCCTGGACAGCCCATCCGGTACATTATTATTTCACTCTTGTAGCTGGTATCGAACCGGATAGTCCGGGTTTCCGTTCTGTTAGTATTACTCCTCAGCCAGGGCAGCTTAAAAATATTGAAGCCACGTATCCTACCAAACACGGGAATATCATACTTAATATGCAATTTGATAAGGAGGGAAAAGTGGAAGGCAACATAACCCTCCCTGATGAGATGACAGGCAGTTTTAGATGGAAGGGAGAAAAAAAGCTGTTGCAACCAGGGCCCAATAAATTATAACAATCATTAAACCCCTTTTTTAAATGAAGATTAAGCGCCTGCTGAATTTTATCGGTAAAAAGCATGGAACAATTATCCTTTCCTGTCTGGTAGGGATTATGTTTGTGGTAGAACCAAAGAAAATAATCACCCATGAATCAGAATATCGCATCATTGAAGAAAAGTATTGCCCATGCGGCAGAAAAGGCCGAAAGATGGATGTTGAAGCATTTGAAAGAAGAGGATATATTGAACCAAAATCCATCTGATCCTGTCAGGTATTATAAATGGCCCCTGGCCCTGGTTCAGCGTGGAAAAAATGAAGAAGCTGGAAACATCATTGAATGGATCAATCGCCAATGCCTGACCGGAGCGGGAGATTATCAATCCAGCCGTACTGGTTTTCATGATACATTTCACCATTATGCCAACCTTTGGATCACGGTGGCAGCGAACAGGCTCGGGAATATACAATTGGTTGAAAAGCTGCTGGGGTTTATTCTGCAATTTCACAATAAGGAGACGGGAGGTCTGGCCACTTTTCCTGCAAATGCGGATAAAACTACCGAAGACCCTGTTTCTACTGCTTTTCTGGGCTGGGTAGCGTGCGAAACAGGGGACAAATCCCTGGCTGATTCCGTCATCCCTTATTTTGAAAGGTTACTTAAACAAAATTTAGAAAACAAAAAGTTCTGGTTAAGGTTAGATGCTGAAGGAAAGTTGATAAAAACCGTCCCGGAAGATGCCGATCCCAAAACCTATGTCATTCATTTGGGAGAAGCGGAACAATGCTATTATTTTCTTGGTGCTGCCTGTTACTTTTTTGCGAGTTACATGGAAGCTTTTGATGATAAGCCTTTGACTCTTGCAAAACAATATGCCGGCTTGCTGGAAAAAGCAGGAGAGAAAGCCCTGAATACGATCTGGGCAGCTAAAGTTGCGCCGGGTTGTGTTG
>JAGXLC010000222.1 GCA_018334875.1 Bacteroidales bacterium
CATCAACCCACACAGCAGCCCGCTTTCAGCGGGCATTCTTTGCATAGAATTACGACAAATGCCGTTTAATTCCTGGAATAACCCAAATTTTCGTATATTGTATTTTTTTTAAACCACAAACGGCAAACCTTTGCGGAGGAGTTTGAAAAATGGAGGCGGGAATAGGGTTTGTTTGATGATTGATGGGAAAGGGGACAAAAGCCCGCTAAAGCGGGCTGATCGAATAGGGAGGGCCTTCTTACTTACCACTGAAGCCGGGTGCTATGCTCATTTGAAAAGAGCCACTGTTATTTGAGTTTACCCAGCTGTAACCGGGAATTATGTCCATGTCATGAGGCTCATAACCCGAATTTTTGGGAGATTGGGTAAACTCCCGTTTTATCGGGTGGTATTATTATATCCCAATAAACCTGCCAATTGCACAACAATCTCATTTGGTGAGAGCCTCAACCGACCCGTTTATGGAGATTGATTAATATTTATGTTTTATCCGGGTCTATCATTATTCCTTGATGAAACACGCCTGTCGCATCATGAGATTAGCACCCCGATTTATCGGGGTGTTGCTGAAAACAACATCAACCCACACAGCAGCCCGCTTTCAGCGGGCATTCTTTGCATAGAATTACGACAAATGCCGTTTAATTCCTGGAATAACCCAAATTTTCGTATATTGTATTTTTTTTAAACCACAAACGGCAAATCTTTGCGAAAGAATATGAAAAATGGAGGCAGGAATACGGTTTGTTTGATGATTGATGGGAAAGGGGACAAAAGCCCGCTAAAGCGGGCTCAATGGCTCGAGGGGTCTTTTAATCTTACCACCCGGCTTCAGCCGGGTGGTAAGCTCATTTGGAAAAGGCACTGTTAGCCGGTGCAAATCTGAGCGCTTAATCGCGAGGCTCACCACACAAAGATTTAACCACAAACACAAAGAACAACATTCATTTTTTAGTAAATTTGCATAAACTTAACTAGACAAACTTATGGAACACGGACATGGTATGGCAATGGAAGGGAGTGCAATCCTCTGGACAGTTATTATTGCAGCGGTTGTCATCATTGCCCTGGTTTTGATTTTGAACCGGACAGGCGGCCCCCGTCAGAACAAGTTTGAGGTAAATCAGGGCGATACCCCGATGGATATTTTGAAAAAGCGTTATGCCCTGGGGGAGATCACAAAGGAGGAATTTGACGAAATGAAACCCGCATGCAGGTAGCTACACAACAAGAATATGATTAACATGCGGTTTCCATGGTAATACAAGCAGAGTTTATGAATTTAGTATATAAATCAAATTGAAATTCAAGCCTTTAATAAACTGTTACACTAGTGAAAATGGAAAAACACGGGGTCGCCTCCGGTCCTGTTGAACCGGAGCGACTCATCGAAGTATCCCGCCTGAGCAAAAGTTTTGAGGAGGTAGAAGCCGTCAGCGGAATATCCTTCGATGTAAAGCGCGGCGAGGTTTTTGGCTTCCTGGGACCCAACGGGGCAGGAAAAACCACCACCATCAATATGCTTACCGGGCTGGCCCGGCCTGACGCGGGTACCATCCGCATTGCCGGCCTGAATTGTTCGGCCAATCCCAAGGCAGCCCAGCATCTGATCGGGGTGGTGCCGGATGAGAGCAACCTGTATCCCGAGCTCACAGGTTATGACAACCTGTGTTTTTGTGCCTCCTTATATGGTATTGAGAAGGGGGAACGCCGCCGGCGTGCAGATTATTTGCTGCGGCAGTTTCGGCTGCAAGAGGCTGCCAACCGGAGGTTCAGCGGGTATTCCAAGGGCATGAAACGCAAGCTGACCATTGCCGCCGGCATCATCCACCAGCCGGAGATCCTTTTTCTGGACGAGCCCACCACAGGCATCGATGTGGCCAGCGCCCGGCAGATCAGGCAGCTTATCAGTGATATGTACCAGGGCGGAACCACCATCTTTCTGACTACCCATTACATTGAAGAAGCCGAACGGTTGTGCGAACGCATCGCTTTCATTGTCAACGGGCGTATTGTGCGCAATGAACGCGTTTCCACTTTGCTGCAACCGATACAACAGCGCAAAGGCCTGCTCGTTACAGCGAATGGGAATATTTCCGGTCTGACCGGTAAGCTTGCTCAAGCTTTCCCTGAATATACCTTCCGGATGGTTTCCAACCAACAGTTGCGGATGGACTCCGTTCAAACCATCGGCATTGGACCGGTGGTGCGGTTCATCGAAGGACAGGGTGCGGAAGTGACGGAAGCCCGTCAGATCAAGCCAACGCTGGAAGATGTTTTCGTAGATGTGACCGGTATTGAAAGCGATGCAATGAGAACGGAAAGAAACGGAGGTAAGGCATGAAACGATGGATAGCATTCTGGAATATCGTTCTGAAGGACATGCGCGGGTATTATCTTAAGCCGCCCAACATTAGCTGGGGATTGATCTTTCCCCTGGCCTGGACGCTTATGTTCTTCATCCGCTCGGGCACCGGGCTGGAAAATGTCATTGAAGTGCTTCCCGGGGTGATGGCCATCTCCATCCTTTTTGGCACCACCTCCATGCTGGCTGTGACCGTGACCTTTGAGAAGAAAAACCGCTCCTTTGAGCGGCTGCTGCTGGCCCCCATCTCCCTGGAGCTTCTAATGCTCTCGAAGACAAGCGGGGCGATCCTGTTTGGGATCGTTAATGCCTTTGTGCCGGTTATACCGGCAGCTTTTCTTACAGATCTGTCGCAGGTGTCATGGGGCGCTGTGGTGCCGGCTGTAGTGTTAATAGCCATTGTTTCCACCTTTTTGGGACTTTTTATCGCCGTATCGGTGAGCGAGGTTTTCGAGGCCCAGACCTTCTCCAACTTCTTCCGCTTTCCCATGATCTTTCTCTGCGGTTTGTTCTTTCCTGTTCTTTCCCTGCCTGTGATCCTGCAGCCTCTCTCATTTGCCCTGCCCCTGACCTATGGGGTGGATATCCTCCACGGGGCGATTCACGGACAGCATATCCTGCCGCTTTGGCTGAACTTTCTGATCATTGCCGCCTTTGGGTTTGTCTTGTTTTCCATTAGCCTGAAAAATATTCACAGAAAATGGATATTATAAAGTGTAAGAAAAATTAATCGCGGCGGTCTTTTGATTCCTTCAGTTCCAGTCGCAGTTTTTCCCGTAAGTTCATCAGATTATCGAATTTGGGAATAACATACCAAAGGCTGTCAATTTCAACATTTTTTCCTTCCATAGAGAGCTTTTCAAAATGATCCGGCGAGACGGAAGTAAGATGAGGTGCTTCCTTTTTCATTGAATCCATTGGGATATTATGTCGTATGTTTTGTTTTACGATGTTTATATACCGGCCGAGATTGATGAATGTTTTTATATTAATGGCTTGATGCATGGTAGTATCTATAACCTGCTGCAGACGGCTCATCCGTCCGAAATCTCCCTCGCTGTCATTTCGGAAACGTATATAATAAAGGGTGGTGTTACCATCCAAACGCTGTATTCCTTCATCTATAACTTCTATTCTTTCAGCAAATTCCTTTCCAACATCTATTGTTACCCCACCCATCATATCTATGAAATCAGCAAAAGCTTGTTCACTGAAAGCAATGTAGTAGTCCACGGGAAACTTTAGAAGGTCTTCTATCAAGGTGATTGATACTTCAGGTCCATAAGCAAATACATCGGTTAACTTTGCATAGTCCTCCTTTTGTAGATGGACCCTTGTATCCCGAGGAATGGACAATGCAGTAATTTTCCCGGTATTCGTATTAAGCAGAAGCAGCAAAATAGCGTCAGATCGTCCCGGCTCGTCTATGTTCTCAGCATCATCCAGGCCCCGTTGCTCGATTCCCAGCAAAAGAACAGATATTAGTTTATCACCTGTATTGGGAATACGATCATCCCGTTGCCTTAATTCCGTATCACGATAAGTTTCTTCAAATGTATTGGTTATTTTATAACCCAGATATGCCACATAAATGATTATACCCAATACTATGAATATCAAGGAAAGCAGTATAAGCTTTCTAATTTTCATGGTTTGTATTTATAATAATTCCCGAAATGATAGGGATGTTCCTGTTTCAGTAATTTTTAACAGACCAAATAACCGTGTTTATTGTATAAATCCCCCAATTTTCATGCACGCCAGTTGAAAAAATTCCCGGATGAGCTCTGGGAAAATTTTTGTACCAATATTTGATTATTCTTTGACAAAAATACAATAAAATCCTTTATGTCCTTCATTCATCATAATAAATCATCAGAGTAGAATGCATCAGGCTCGGAGTATAAGGTTCGGGAATAGTTTTCCATAGTAATTTCCATGCGTATTTTGCAAATCATTTTTTCATCAGCAGACGATCGATTGACCATTTGCCCCCGCCTTTTATGATGAGGAATAAAGCACCCAGCCACATGGCAAAATCCGTCCGTATTTCATGAGCCATGCTCCAGAATCCGTAGGTATTCAGATCACGCAAAACAAAGGGTCCAAAGCTTTCTCCAAATGCTATGGGTATTTTGGTCACCACAATGGCTACCGTCATATTGATCAGCATGGCAAATGCGGCTCCCCGTGTAATGAATCCCAAAATAAGCAGCATGCCTGCAAGAATTTCAAAAACCCCCACAAAGTTGGCAAATAACTCAGGGTTTGGAAATCCCATGCCTTCAAAACGTCCGGCGCCCCGCATAGCCGGATAAAGGAATTTCTGAATTCCTTCGGACAGGAACACTGCGCCCACCATCAAACGGATAATGATAGTGGCTTTGGATTGATCTGTGTGGATAAATTTTCTGTACATATCTGCAATTGTTTTTATTTCTAACAAATTTTTGGCGCTATGGTTTTTACATATTCACTTATTCTGATCCCTGCGTCTGACTATTTTTATGCTCAGCCATATTCCCGCTGCAATAATTCCGGTTATCAGCAGAGACATGTAAATGGCCAATGTTAGATTTTTTAATGAAACCCGCATCTAGGAACCTTCGCAACAAGGTAATGAATAAAGCATGCGGGTTCCATGGCGAATCAAGCACAAGGCTCAAATTTTGAGGTTCTATTTAATTGAATTACAAACATATAATCAAACTTTATCCGAATGAAACCTGGAAATACCATTTTTCCAATTGTATATTCAATTAATTATTGAATACTTGAACAATATTTTTATGTATATGTCTCAAAAATCAGCAACTTCTTCAATATAAAAATTATGACAGACATATGAAAACACCAAATTTCTTTCAACACTTAACATTGTTTTCCGTTATATGGAAAAGCTGGTTCTTAGGAATCTTTTTGGTATCGTTCACGGTACCATTGCTTGCACAAGACGGGGGAGAGACTTCCGGAGGCGAAGGCCAAACAACCTATCCCGACCTCACACCGGCGGGATTTCTGCAGACGCATTTCAGTGCTGACGATATAGCAGATAACCCTGCGAATTTTTCCATTCACAGAGCCAGAATTGGCTTTACAGGGGATTTGAGCGAGAACATCAGGCTCAATTTGATCATAGGAGCCACGGAACCGCCGAATAATACCCCGGCCCTGGTGAATGCCTTTGCCGACTTTACCCTCGATCCGCTTTTTAATCTGCGGGCAGGCCAGTTTTTTGCCCCGTTCGGGCTGGAAGGACCTGAGCCCATCACCAGGAATCCGGCTATTGAGCGGGCCTTCTCTACGCGAAGAATGAATCCGTTCAGGATGTTCAGAGACATTGGGGTGATGGCCTACGGGGAACATTCTACTTTTGGTTATTCTGTGGCCATCATGAACGGACGCGGGGCCAATGTCCTGGCAAATTCAAATTCCAAAGATATTGTCGGACGCGTGGAACTTGCCCCGATGGAAAATCTGATGGCCGGTATTTCTGCTCATTTGGGCACTTATGAAACCGGAGCGTTTGACAGACTTTCCCGTCAAAGATGGGGCCTGCATGCCGAATATCAGCAGTCGCCGGTGCTCCTGCGGGGAGAATATTTCATCCGTGACAGGGAAATAGTGCCTGATAACAGGGCACAGGCCACCGGCGGCTATCTGCTTGCAAAATATGAAATTTCAGAAAAATGGGAGGCCATTGGCAGATACGATCATTTCACCCCGGAAGGCGAAGGTGATCCCTACCAGGGATTCACCCTGGGACCCAATTACCAGGTCGGACCGAATACCCAGCTTTCACTGAACGGCATTTTGTATACTCCGGTAAATGATGATGCCCTGCATAACCTTTTGAACATACAGTTGCAGATGGTTTTATAACCAATCTCAATGAATATACACTAATGAAATTCTGCGAACAAAAACATCACATTCCATGAAAACAACAATAATATTACAAAGCAGAATAATATTTATTAATAACCTTTAAAAAACACGTCATTTATGAAAATTCTAATCGTTATCAACGACGCACCTTACGGAACAGAAAAGGCTTACAATGCATTGCGTCTTGCCAATCAGCTAGGTAAGGAACACAAAGACACGGAAGTTCGGATATTCCTGATGGCAGATTCCGTTTTTTGTGCCATACCAGGCCAAAACACACCCGACGGGTATTACAACATCGAGAGGTTCTTAAAAGGTGCAATCAAAAAAGGCGCTAAAGTAAAGTTATGTGGTACATGTGCCGATGCAAGGGGTCTAAAGAACATGACGCTCCTCGAAGGAACAGAGATCAGCACCCTGGCACAATTCACCGAGTGGGTGGTTGATAGCGATAAGGTGGTAACGTTTTAACTGGACACATGAGAAA
>JAGXLC010000223.1 GCA_018334875.1 Bacteroidales bacterium
ACAAGCCTTAAAAAAGCGCTTCGCTAAAGAAACCAATGTTAAGATAAAGTTTGAACAACATGTTGGTTCAAGTTGCGCTTTAAGCGCCTAGAAGGCTTGTATGCACCGAAAAGTGAGGTAGATTTGAAATTCCGCTGATTATTTTTTATATTATACTTTAAAATAAAGCCCCATTCCAGTTTTTAAAATACTGGAAGACAGGCTATATTTGAAATTATTGCCTTTATGGATAAAAGCCAGTATGTATTAAAACTTGAACAAAAAATAGATCGTCTGGAGGCTCAGTTAGAGGGACAATTTTCGGCGGAATGTGCCATAGATGAAACTCCCGTTCCCATATTATCTGTGGACAGTGCCTATACACTAAAATACGCCAATCAGGCTTTTGGGGATTTGGTTGGGGTTCAGAAAAAGGATGTAATGAATAAGGGGCTGGATAGTATTTTTGGGAGAAAGAAATTCTTCAGATGTTTTAAAGGATTTATTGACAGGAGTTTTAAAGGGGTTGTGACAAGTCACCTTTGTCTGATAAACAATGCTCAGGGGGTCAAGGAAAACATGCATCTGGAATATTTACCTTTTTATATGGGATATTCTTCTGTCCAGAGGATTTTGATCCTTTTTAAAGATATAGAAGAGCCTAAATCCGATACCGATATCCCTGCCGGGTATTCCGAATTGATAGATATTCTTAATGCTTTTGGAGAAATCCTTTTTGTCACCAATGAAAATTTTGAGATTAAGTTCATGAACCTTCAGGGAAGAAACAAATTCGGTCTGAAAAACCGCGACATTGCAGGGAAAAAGTGTTATAATTTACTTCTGGGTAAGGATACTCCCCCGGACGAATGTCCATTTAAATCTAATGGACAAAACAGAAAATCTTCCTCATTGAAAGGACACAACATTTATGCTGTAGAAGGATATGCGATAAAAGCTTATCCCCTCCGCTTCAATTATGATTCACATTTCAGCATCCTTCATCAAATGATACCTGCTTCTGAGGCCGATAAAGAGTGCCTGGGTATGGATGATCTGGTTGTATCCGCTATTAATCAGAAAATTCACCAGGAGTTATACCGGTTTAGGAAACGCCTCAGTACCGCATACCCTAACCTTACTTCTCATAATCTTATTCATTGCGCCTTAATCAGGATGAATATGTCTACCGGTGAAATTGCAAGATATTTCCATGTAAATCCTACCAGTATTCAGCGTGCTCGGGTTCGGCTGAAGAAAAAGATGAATCTCTCCAGAGAAGACGATTTGATCAAATTTCTGATGAATACTTAATTTTTGTTTCTGTCATAGATTTGTCAAGGGTATCTGTAAGGAAAAGCATCCTGAAAATTGTACTTTGGTTTTTAATTTAAGGAATGATTTCTATAAATTATAGGAAATTTTTTCCCCTTTTCAGATAATTTAAGAATATTCCTGAAGTACGGGTATTTGCATTATTAAACATGGGGTAGTAAAATCATGAATAAACAACGGATTGACTTCCATTTATGGAGAAGGGTAAACACCGGGTGTGGTTAATCCGTTAAATGGTTTTTTATTATGAGTGATAGAGTTCCCATTTTGATCGTTGACTCTGACGAGGCCAGCAGCCTTCTTTTGAAAGAAATACTGCTTTCGGTTTTGCCCCATATTTATAAGATTTTATTGATGTCTGACGGCAGCGAGGCGGCTGACGTATGCCGCAGGGAAAAACCCAAAGCGGTGTTTACAGAGATCCGGGTAAAAGGTATGGATGGGATCCGGCTCACGAAATACATTAAGGAATTAGATCCCGGTATCCCCGTTATCATACAGACAGCCATTCCAAGGGAGCATGTTAGACAGCAGGTATGCGAATGCTGCTGCGATGGCTACCTTACAAAGCCGCTAGACCTCACGGAACTGAGAAAGCAACTGAAATCGGTTTTTCATCTTACTTGATTTACAGGAATTCCATTTGGTTTCTGTTCTTTATTACATCTTTTTTATCTTTGCCATGCCTCCCACCGGTAAAACGATACATGTGTTGGCATATTTCAGATAAATGAGTGAATATGAAAGATAAACCTTGTGAAACCCCGGTTGCTTCAATCGGGAAATACAAAGTATATCAACTGGATAAGGAAACAGCCACCTGTTATATTGATTCTATTGTAGAGCTTGTCAATTACATTCCCATGAAGGAGTATACCCGTGAAGAGGTTTTGGGCGATTATCATCCGGCGCGGACTATTTACGGCAAGTGGCAGCACAGCCTGATCGGATTTGATGGCAGCAAACCCATTGCCGTGCTGATTGCCTATGAACGACAAGCAGAAGATCATCCCGGCTACCGGGAAAACAGCATTTACATCAGTGAGCTGGCGGTGGATAAGGCATACCGCAGACAGGGCATTGCCCGGGAAATGCTGAAGATATTTTTCCGGCACAGCTCCCGGTTTCAATACTTACGGGGGGCTCCGGTTTATACCATCCAAACCAATGCTGCGAAATGGAACGAGCCGGTTCAAAACCTATATGAATCATTCGGCTATGAACCGGCCGGTACCAAAAAATATGAGAACAGAACGGATGTGGTGCTCAAAAAACGGCCCACCTGATGTGCAACCTCACCATGGTGCTTTTTATATTTTGTAATCCCGGTATATCGAACCCCAGGGCTCCCTCATCCAGCGGGTCAACAGTTGGTTGGCTGCAAAATTGTCTATAAACTCTTCTTTTTCGGGATCCCAGTCCAGATCTTGATTGAGCATCATGGCAATGTTGCCAAGATGGGCAATGGAGATGGAGCGATGGGCCACTTCGGCCGGCGCTATTGGCTCCTCACGGGAGATCACACAATCGATGAAATTCCTAAAATGGTTGTCGCTCTTATATAAATTGACTTCATCCGGTCCGATCTCTACATCTTCAAGGCTCTCCGGCTTAACCGTGTGTTTCTGCCTGCCGGCCCACACTTCTCCCTCGGTGCCCTTGAACGTGACCCCAAGGTCTTTATCGCTTTGAATGATCAGTTCCACCCCGTTCTCATAAATGCATTCAAAGTAGAATTCAGTGGCGGTATTCCATATGGGATGGTCGGACCATTTGGATTTTGGATTCCGGATTTTGACCGGCCCGGTATATTCGGTATTCATACCCCATTGTGCAATATCGGGGTGATGGCCGCCCCAGTCGGTTACATTCCCTCCGGAATAATCGAGCACCCACCTGAAATTGACATGGGTACGTGCCGGGCAGTAGTTCGCTTCGGGAGCCGGGCCCAGCCACATGTCGTAATTGAAGCCGTCCGGCACAGGTTCGGTTTCAGTTAAATGCCCTGTATTTCCAAAGTCGGGCGTGCCTCCTGGCAGTCCGCATACCACTGTCTGCAGCTCTCCAATCTTTCCGTTTCGTACCAGTTCACAAACCCTGCGGAAGTGATGGTTGGAACGCTGCTGGCTTCCGGTTTGAAATACGATATTGTTCTTTTTTACCGAATCGCTCATGTCTCTTCCTTCCTGAACCGTCAGAGAAAGGGGTTTCTGGCAGTAGATATCTTTTCCTGCGGCTGCCGCCATCATGACGGGGATGGCATGCCAGTGGTCCGGAGTGGCGATTTCCACCGCGTCAATATCCTTCAGATTGACGACCTCCCGGAAATCCTCAAATCCACGGCAGGATCTGTGTTTTTTGCCGTACTTTTCCGAATAGGCTTGGTCAACCATATTCATAAGATATGCTCTACCTGCCACCGCACCATCCCAGTAGCCGTCACTTTTTTTATTTACATCACAGATGGTGGTAATCTGAACCCTTTCATCGTTAAGGAATGAACGGGCATCATTGCATCCCTGGTTACCGGCGCCGATGAAAGCCAGGTTGATTCTGTCCGACGGGGGTACATGCCCGTTTTTCCCCATTGCAGAGGCAGGGATGATAGTTGGGGCGGCGACAAGCGCTGTGGCAGCCGCTGCCGTTCTTTTTAAAAATGTTCTTCGCGTTACCATATTGCTTTTAATTTTAGGTGTTTTCCGTAAACCAGACGGAAAAAATTTTTATAAAATTGATAAAAAATCGGGACACGCCCAAGCCAATTCTGGCCTACTTTATTCTTACCGCAGCTTTAGCGGCAAACAAATATCTTTTGACCTGATGATAGGTATCGATCTCAAAGTTATGGAATTTAACTTTTTTTGAACCACATAGGAAAGATAAGATTTCACATAGATTTATCATTTAAGCAACTGGGGTGTATTCTCAATTTTCTCCATCCACAGAAGTTTCTATTTCATTTGGTTATTTTTTATTTATGGGCAAATGAACCCCGATAAGGCACACCCAACCTAAACCCGCATGTTGGTCATGCTTTTGTTGTGTAAGATTACTGTAAGCGGATTTTATTCCAAAATAACCATTACAATATTTTGCACAAATAGCGGCTTACAGAAAACCTTATTTTTAGTTGCTCAACCTTCGTAGCCATGAAATACCCAATGATAACCAACCTTATTACCTTATTCTCCGGAAGAATATAACAACTGGATGTAAAAAAATAAGGTAATAAGGTTAAGTGATGGGGAGATGCCTTATGGCTACTAATGTTTAATATAAAGAAAAATAAGGTTTTTCAACTTTCTTGTTTTACTTAATGAAAAAAAATTTGTTATTCACAATATTTCTTTCTATGTGTTAGCCTATGTAAACTATGTGCCCCCGCCTGCTGCGGGCAGGACCGCCTGCCAGCGGGCAGGTATGTGGTTCAATATATTAATCAAATGATTTTTATGATCAGTCCAAAGAAAGGCTTACATAAAATTTAGAAATTGAAGTGCAGCGAAACTTTGCCAAAACTATTTATATCAATGAACACAACAAAATCGTTTTGCATACATTTGATGCGATATTGTTAATGGCATAAAACAAAGGGAGACCATTATGAAAAGCAGGATCAAAATATTGTTTCTGGCTTCTCTGATGCTGATTCCTGAGATTTTTAAGGGACAGAACAGGGAATCCTTCTCCGAGGAAATAACGGCCTTTGAATCTTTTTTGAAAAACCAGATGGAAGTGGACCGTATTCCGGGGCTTTCTGTCGGTTTTTACAAAGGCGATTTCATGTGGGCCGAAGGTTATGGGAAGATAGACCTGGAGAATGAAGTGGAAGCTACTGCCCAAAGCGCTTACCGGTTGGCTTCCGTTACCAAGTCGATGACTGCGGTGGCCATCATGCAGCTTCAGGAAGAAGGCAAACTGGATATTGATGATCCGGTCAGAAAGTACGTGCCCTATTTTCCCCGGAAAAAATGGGAGGTTACGTTGCGTCAGCTTATGGGCCATCTCGGGGGAATCAGTCATTACCAGGACTATGAGGAAGAAGGCTCCATCAGGGAGCATATGGATACGCGGGAGGCCATAGAGATCTTCAAAGATTTTGAATTGGTCGCCCAACCGGGTACCCAATACAATTACTCCAGCTATGGTTACAATCTGCTGGGAGCCGCCGTAGAAGGTGCCGCTGGTGTGCCTTACGGTAAGTACCTGCGGGAAAATATATGGGAGCCTTTGGATATGGACCATACCTGGATGGATGCTCCTGATCAGATCATACCCAAAAGGGCCGAAGGGTACCGCCTGGAATTCGGTGAGCTGAAAAGCTCGGAGTTTGTGAATATCAGCAGCCGTTTTGCCGCCGGGGGGACCCGCTCTACCGTGGTGGATATGTTGAAATATGCCCGTGGGCTGAATGAAGGAGCCATTTTATCTGACAAGAGCACCCGGATGATGGAGACATCCATGAACACGGCTGACGGCCGGCGAACCGATTACGGCATGGGCTGGCATGTAGATCCGGTTAACGGGCATTTTAAAGCCTCCCATACCGGCGGCCAGCCTGAGACCCGCACCATGCTGTTGCGTTTTCCTGCTGAGGATTTTGCCATTGCCCTGGCTTATAATCTTGAAGGAGGAAGCCAGCGTGCCATTGCCCGGCGTCTCTATCAGCTTATTATGGGCGAAGCCTGGAATGTGAAGCCTTATTCCGGAAGTGAGTTCGACAATGCCCTGATAGACGGTATATGGGATGTGTACAACTACGGAATGGCCTATTATGATTACCGTAACAAACCCCGCAATACCGATCCCGGAGAGATGGAAAGATCCTTCCGTTTTCTGAACAACACACTGAACCCCGATTCGCTCCGTGAGAATTTTGAAACCGTAAAACAAAAGATTGATTTGGGAATCCATCCGAAGGCCCGAAAGGCATATGTACGGGTAGGCTCGCATATGATCGCATCTCTGGTGGATCACTATGGTAAGGACCGTATGGAATACTATCACAGGAACGGGGCTTTTGCCTTGTTTGAAGATTACCTGGAGCTCACCCCTTCACAGGGCAACCGCTGGCCTGTGAATGAGGGCCTCACTGAAAAGATCCGGGCTTACCAAAATGACTGGTCGGAGGTGTGGAGCGGGTATAACCGGCAGTTGTTCATCGCGTCCTGGAACGATCCGGATGAAATCCTTCAAAGGCTTAATTTACGTGCAGCAGAAAAATCAATACATCCCGACTATACCTCTAAACTGGCCAACGCCCTTTTCGAAAAATTTTTAGATGAAAATGGCAATGGATCGGTCGATCCGGCAGAGCAATTCATATCACTCTACCCCGAATCGGCCGTACCCTATCTGACAAAAGGCCATCTGCATATTCTGAAAGGAGAAAAGGATCAGGCGGAG
>JAGXLC010000224.1 GCA_018334875.1 Bacteroidales bacterium
ACAAGGGCATTGACCAAGATCATCAGAGAAGAAGGGGTTATGTTGGGAAAAATCATAATTGACGAGGAAGAGGTTGATCTGTACGATCCCAATGAAGAAAATCTGGTGCAAAAAGTAAGTACCTCTACGGTTCAAAAGTATGGGGATGGAAAATATAAGGTAATATTGCTGGATTTGGGGCTTAAGAACAACATCATCCGGTGTTTGGTTAACAGGGATACCACTGTTGTCCGGGTTCCATGGGACTACGATTTTTTAACGGAGGATTATGACGGTCTCTTTATAACCAATGGGCCGGGGGATCCAAAAAGGGCAGATACAGCAATACAGAACATTGGCAGGGCCCTGCACAAAGACAAACCGGTTATGGGTATCTGTCTGGGCACTCAGCTTATGGCGCTTGCTACGGGGGGTGATACCTACAAGCTGAAGTATGGTCACCGGAGCCACAATCAGCCGGTGTTGCTTCAGGGCACCAACCGGTGTTACATTACTTCGCAGAATCATGGTTATGTTGTGGATATTGATACATTGGGCAGTGACTGGGAGTTGTATTTTACCAATCTGAATGACAATACATGTGAAGGGATCAGGCACCGCAAATACCCGTTTTTCGCAACGCAATTTCATCCCGAAGCTTCAGGCGGACCTGTAGATACCGAATTTCTTTTCGATGATTTTCTTGATTTATTGAAGGACTATAATAACCAATGAGATCCCCAAATCTTAAAATGTTGAAATAATGAGAAATACCACACAAAATATATCCAAAGTTCTTGTCTTGGGCTCAGCCGCTCTCAAAATCGGCGAGGCCGGTGAATTTGACTATTCCGGTTCACAAGCACTTAAGGCGATGAGAGAAGAAGGTATACGCACCGTGCTCATTAATCCCAACATTGCCACTGTTCAGACTTCGGAAGAAGTTGCCGATGAAATTTATTTTCTGCCGGTTACCCCGGAATTCGTTACCGAGGTAATCAAAAAAGAACGGCCCGATGGGATATTACTGGCTTTTGGAGGTCAAACGGCTTTGAACTGCGGCGTGGCGCTATACAGAAACAAAGTGCTGGAGGATTATAATGTAAAGGTACTGGGAACTCCCGTGCAGGGGATTATCGATACGGAAGACCGGGATATATTCAAAGAAAAGCTCAGGGACATCGACGTAATGTCAGCAGAAAGTATTGCTGCCAATAATCTGAAAGAAGCTAAAGAGGCCGCAGAAAAGCTCGGTTATCCGGTGATTCTCAGGGCTGCCTATGCATTGGGAGGACAGGGTAGTGGCTTTTGCTTTAATGAGAAGGAGCTGGAAAATACTGCCTCCATAGCTTTTTCTTACTCGGAGCAGGTACTGATCGAGGAATCGCTTAAGGGCTGGAAGGAAATAGAATATGAAGTCGTCCGGGATCATGATGACAATTGCATTACCGTATGTAATATGGAGAATTTTGATCCCATCGGTATACATACTGGCGAGAGTATTGTGGTGGCTCCTTCACAAACCCTCACCAACCGGGAGTATCATATGCTCAGGGAGCTCTCTATACGTATCATCCGTCACATAGGTGTCGTCGGGGAATGCAATGTTCAGTTTGCTTTGGACCCGGTTTCCGAAGATTACCGGGTTATTGAGGTAAATGCCAGATTATCCCGTTCCAGTGCCCTTGCATCCAAAGCTACCGGTTACCCGCTTGCTTTTGTGGCGGCTAAACTGGCGCTGGGATATGGCTTACACGAGCTGAAAAATTCGGTTACCCAAACCACACCGGCATTCTTTGAACCTGCCCTGGATTATGTGGTTTGTAAGATCCCCAGATGGGACCTGAATAAGTTTATAGGCGTCTCCAATCAGATTGGCAGCGGTATGAAAAGTGTCGGGGAGGTTATGGCTATCGGAAGGAATTTTGAGGAAGCCATTCAGAAGGGATTGCGTATGATCGGGCAGGGGATGCATGGTTTTGTTGGCAACAAAGATGTAGAGACAGAGCTGCTTGAGAAAGAGCTTGCCGTTCCCACTGATATGCGGATATTTTATCTTACCAAAGCCTTTTATGAGGGCTATTCGATCGAAAAATTATATGAGCTGACCAAAATTGACAGTTGGTTTCTTCAGCGGCTTAAAAACATCTTCGACCTGCATACCGCAATGAAGGCATACGATTCCCCGGCAGATTTGCCGGATGAGCTGCTCCGTGAAGCCAAGAAAAAAGGATTTTCTGATTTTCAGATAGCCCGCTTTGTGATGAAAAGCGATGATGATCAGATCGGTGAACATATGCTTCAGGTAAGGACGCACCGGAAAGAAAGAAATATTTTGCCCTCGGTAAAACAGATCGATACCCTGGCAGCAGAATATCCTGCCTACACCAATTACCTTTATCTGACCTATAACGGGGAGGAGCACGATATTGTCTTTCAGCGCGACGGTAAATCGGCCGTAGTATTGGGTTCCGGAGCTTACCGGATAGGAAGCAGCGTAGAATTTGACTGGTGTGGGGTTAATGCCCTTAATGCCCTGAATAAGGAAGGCTACCGTTCCGTCATGATCAACTATAATCCCGAAACAGTCAGCACCGATTATGATGTGTCCGACCGGCTCTATTTCGAAGAACTTACCCTGGAACGGGTGCTGGATATCATTGATCTGGAGGAGCCGTATGGAGTCATTGTATCTACCGGAGGACAGATCCCCAACAATTTGGCCATCCGTTTACACCAGCAAAATGTTAATGTACTGGGAACGTCCCCGGAATCTATAGATAAGGCGGAAAACCGCCATACCTTTTCCGCTATGCTCGACCGCCTGGGTGTTGATCAGCCCAGATGGCAGGAGCTTTCAAATATTGAGGAGATATACCGGTTCATTGATGAAGTTGGATACCCGGTATTGATCCGCCCCTCGTATGTGCTTTCGGGTGCTGCCATGAATGTAGTTTCTAACCGGGAAGAGCTGGAGGAATTTCTTAATCTGGCCGTAAAGGTTTCCAGGCAATATCCGGTGGTGGTCAGTGAGTTTATTGAGAACGGTAAGGAAATTGAAATGGATGCTGTGGCCAACAAAGGCGATATTGTAGTTTATGCCATATCTGAACATGTTGAATTTGCAGGGGTTCACAGCGGAGATGCTACATTTGTGTTTCCCGCACAAAAAATTTATGTGGAGACGGTGCGGAGGATTAAGAAGATTGCCCGTGAAATAGCCTATGAGCTGCAGATTACCGGCCCGTTTAATGTGCAGTTCATTGCCAAAGACAATGATGTAAAGGTTATTGAATGCAATCTCCGGGCAGCCAGAAGTTTCCCGTTCGTTTCAAAAGTTTTGAAGACGAATTTCATCGAATTGGCTACGCGGGTCATGCTGGGTGAGCAGGTTGAAAAACCCGTGAATTCATTGTTTGATCTGGACTACATTGGGGTTAAAGCTCCTCAGTTTTCTTTCTCCCGGCTTCAGAAAGCCGATCCGATCCTGGGTGTTGAGATGGCTTCCACCGGAGAGGTAGGATGCATCGGGCAAACCTATTACGAAGCAATACTGAAAGCCATGCTTTCTGTAGGTTATTCCATCCCTCAGAAGAATGTGCTGCTTTCCTCCGGGCCGGCACGGTCTAAGCTCGAAATGCTTACCAGTGCAAAAATGCTGATCCAAAGGGGGTACAACCTCTATGCCACGGAAGGAACCCACGATTTTTTCAGGCAAAACGGGGTTGAAACTACTGTTCTGCATTGGCCTGATGAAGATCGGCAGCCCAATACCATAGATTTTCTCAAGGAGAAAAAGATCGATCTGGTTGTTAACGTGCCCAAACATCACGGGAAGAACGAGCTGGACAATGATTACCGGATAAGACGAACGGCCATAGATCAAAATATACCCCTGATCACCAATGCAAGGCTGGCCAGCGCGTTCATCTATTCTTTCTGTAAATATGATACAAAGAGTCTGGAAATAAAGAGCTGGAATGAATACTGAGCAAGAATTGAGTTGCACAGAGTAAGGGAAAAGAGGAAAAGGTTTCGGGTCCCGTGTCTCGGGTCTCGGAACACGGGACCCGAAACATTCTGTTCTCTGCTCTGCGCTCTAAGCTCTGAGCCATTCAATCATGCAAGCATTTATTTGGAAAGGCAGAGACAGCTAAAAATCTACAAAATCTGTATGATCTATGAACCTGATAGAAAGGATCAGTGACATTGCCAGGAGTCATTTTGAAAGCGCCAGTAGCAGTCACCGCTGGGATCATACCCAACGTGTTTATCGTATGGCTCTCCATTTGAGCGAACTGGAAGGAGCCGACCGGGAAATTGTTGCATTGGCTGCTTTGTTGCATGATATTGGCAGGACTGAAGAGGACCGGAGCCGGGGGCGCATTCGTCATGCCGAAAGAGGGGCCGACATGGCACGGAAAATTTTAGCGGGTGAAAGCCTTGAAAATGATAAGATCGAAAAAATCGTTCATTGTATAGTTACCCATCGGTTCAGGGACAATAAGCAACCAGAAACGCCTGAAGCCAAAGTGTTGTTTGATGCGGATAAGCTTGATTCTATCGGGGCAGTAGGCGTTGCCAGAGCTTTCCTGTTTGCCGGAGAAGTCGGGGCCATGCTGCACGATAAGGAGGTAGACCCGGAGAATTCGGCCCCCTATAGTGCGGAAGATACTGCTTACAGGGAATATCTGGTCAAACTGCAATACATAAAAGATCGAATGTTTACCCAAAGTGGCCTGAAGCTAGCGAAAGACAGACACCGCTTTATGACAGATTTCTTTGACCGCCTGAACCGGGAAGTGGATGGTGAAATATGATTTTTCGCGGGGTTAAGTTACATCTTAACCCGAATTATTCACAGATAATTCTTTATGAAAAAGATTTAACAAGTTTAATGCATTCATTCCATACTTTTGCATTATTTAAATTTTTATGATAAATCACCATAGAACCCGCATGTTGATTATTTTCTCGTGGTAGAACTTGGTGGTTGCGGGTTTCTGAGGCTGTCGCTGAAACTGTAGCTTAAGTAACCGAAACTATCAGGCATGCCTTTATCCATCCCGCATTCAAAAACTTCACTATCCTGCTTCCTTAGCGGGATTTTTAAATAATGCAGGTTAGAGAGCGGTCACTTTTCCGATAAGTCTTTTCAATAATTCGATTCTCCTATTGCTGAAATAATTCCGTTTAATTTTTATTCAGTTGTTGGGTCAATTATAAAAAATTCTAAAATTAACTAATAATTTAGTTGGAATACTAAAAAATTAGTTTTATTTTTGTAAAAAGAAAATATGAAACGGCCATGATAAAATTCTTATGTATAAACAGTAAAATATCCGTGATAAAATGAAAAGCGTATTTCTCAGTTTATGTTTTTACTTAATGTTGGCTCTGTATGGTCATGTTGAAGGGCAAAATCAGTATGAGTTGCTGTATTTGCGGAATCAATTTGATACCATTGCTGAAAGGGCTAAAATAAATTTAAATTCAAACAGTACGGTTACACAAGATTACTATTGGTATGGAGTAGCTTTAAAAAAGCAAGGAGCAATTAATAAATGCATAAACATATTGGAAGAAGGATTACAATCTTTTCCCGATGATACAACGCTGAATAAGCTTCTGGCAGACGTTTATTTTGACGCCGGCAACTATACAGAAGCAGTACCAATATTGAGAAAATGCCCTGATGATAGGGAATGCAGGATAAAGCTTGCCAGGATTCATGAATTCAATAATAATTATGTAAAAGCAATAGAGATTTTTCAGGAATTATATAGGAATGATATTTCCAATATTTTATATATAAGACATTTAGGTAATAATTATTATAATTTGGACAGCATTTCGAAGGCATTGTTCTATTACAAAAAACGGTTGTCTTTAAATCCCTATGATCAGCTTATAGCCTATAAGGTCTCCCGGATTTATCGTAAAAATAAAGCATATCAAAAATCCATTGAAGTGTGTAACCCCATACTTGCAAAAGATTCAACCAATTTGAGGTTTTTAAAACAGACGGGCTATGTATATCATGAATGGAAAAAATATAACCGGGCGTCCAATCTATTTTCAAAAGCTCTGGCCTTAGGTGATTCAAGTAAATTTGTATATAAATATTTAGGAATATCCAAATTAGGAAACCATGTATTTCATAGTGGACGAAAACATCTTTTGGAAGCATATGAGAAAGATACCAATGATTTTGAGACCTGTTATTTTCTGGGGAGGGCTTTTTTAAATTCGCCCACACCTGGTAGGGGGTTGTATTATTTAAATAGAGCTGATTCATTGCTCCAACCCGATCCATCGGTTATGGCTGCATTATACCTTGAAAAACAATCTATTTATAGTTCCATCGATAAATATAAGAATGCTGTTGATTGCTATAAATCAGCCTATAAATATACTCAAAAGCCCGAATATTTATTTTATATTGCTTCGATATATCAGCATAAAATCAAAGATAAATCACATGCATTGGATCATTATAGATTGTTTTTAAGCAAATTACCACCTGAAAAGCAAACCGGGCATGAAACCGGCCAAAAGCACATTGTCATTTCTTTAAAAAAAGTAGCTGAGAACAATGTGAAAGACCTAAGAAAAGCATTGTTTTTTGAAGGAAAATTAAATCAACCATAGAAAGAATCATCATAAATAAAGAATAGCTGATGTTAATTAAGAAAAATTCATTATCAGGTTTGTTAAAGGGGACGATATGCATTCCCC
>JAGXLC010000225.1 GCA_018334875.1 Bacteroidales bacterium
GTGATGTTGGTTGTGTCGTATTGCATATGATCTATATTTCTTATTGTTATTTATCCCAGTACCTTTCTGATAATAACTGCATTGGCACCCATCGCAACAGAATAGTTTCCATATTCGGAAAACAGGATCTGTGGAATATTATAGTCAATCTCCAGGAATTCCCTGTTTCGTTGTTTGAACTCATCCATCAAGGGATTAACAATAAGATTCTGTCCAATGGCTATGTCACCCCCCAAAACGATCAGATCGGGATTAATGAACCCATTGATAAGCATTAGCTGATATGCCAGGAATTGTATAATGGTATCAACCATCTCCCGGGCAATGGGATCGCCTCTCCTTGTATAATTAAAAACATCTGACAACGGAATATGTTTCCCCGATCTGAGCCATTGTTTTAGTGGGCTGTCAGAATTAACCCTTTGCATCGCACGCTTCCCGGCATCCGTAAGGTCGGGCAGCGGATCAAATACTTCTCCTGCAGTACCGGCAGCTCCGGAATACAACATATTGTTGATGATAATACCCAGGCCTAAATAATCCGAAACCTGGTTATAGTTGACATACACGATATTCGGAGGGAGGGACTCATTATTCCGTGAATACCACTTAACTCCCAAGGCACCGGCATTGGCATCATTAATCAAATATACCGGAATATTGACCTTTTCCTCAATGACATCCTTTAACGGCAAATCCCTTAACCGAAGGTTGGAGGAATACTGAACAACGGCTTCCGTATTATCTATAAGCCCGGTAATGCCAATGCCAATCCCCAGTATGTTTTTGGTCTCCAGGGAATTTTTCTCTATAACTTCTTTTATGTTGTCCAGGATGGCTTCAGAGACGTGATCATTTTTCAGATAATTCTCATAGGGGACTTCCCGGCGGGCAACAATCTTTCCTGAAAAATCTGTCAGAACATACCTGATTTTATCCACCAAAACTTCCATACCCAAAACGTATGCAAAAGACCCACTGATCTTCCATAAAACCGGCCTTTTCCCTCCACGCTTTGTTGAATCACCTGTTCGGCTATATTCAATGAAACCTGAGTTATGGAGTCGACGAAGTATATACACCACAGTAGAAGGCTGAAGACCAGTCAATCTTGCTATCTGGGCACCCGAAAGCTCACCATAATCCCTGATTAGTTTTAAGGCCAGCTTATGCTTGTCTTCAGCTATTTGCAGTGACAACTCCGGCATGTTTATCTGGTATGTTTATTCAATGAATGAATAAACAAAAATAGAAAAAAACAAAATCGAAAAGCCAATTTTTTATACAAAATTTTATCTTTTTTAACATCGCATGTTAAAATCTCAGAAATTGATTATTCTTAAGATAAAAGCAAAAGGATGGTGAGAATTCAAATGAATATTATATTTTTGAGCAACCAACCGTTAAAATATACTGTATGAAGCTAAGAAACATTCCGCTCTGGGTCAAGATCATTTCAGGAATGGTTTTAGGGATACTTTGGGGATTAGCTGCCGTATACCTTGGACTTAAGGAATTCACCCTTGACTGGATCAAACCATTTGGAACCATCTTTCTGGATCTACTCAAACTCATAGCTGTTCCGCTCATCTTCGTTTCATTGGTTAAAGGGATCTCAAGTCTTACGGATATTTCCAGGTTATCCAGGATGGGACTGAAAACCATTGGTCTCTATCTGGTATCCACACTCATTGCCACAACATTGGGACTTGGTCTGGTTAACACCCTCGAACCGGGTGACACATTCCCAAAGGAAAAGCAGGAGGAGTTACAGCAGCGTTATGAATTAGATATTGAGGAAAAAGAGATCACGGCGGAGCAGGTACAAGAGCAGTCGCCCCTTCAGTTTCTTGTGGATATGGTACCGGAAAATATTGTGAATGCAGCCTCGAATAACCGCAATATGCTACAGATCATCTTTTTTGCCATTCTTTTTGCAATAGCGATGGTCTTAATTCCCGAAGAACGGATCAAAACCGTCAAAGACTTTTTTGACGGCATCAACGAAATCATTTTGAAGATCATTGACTTCATCATGAAATTTGCACCCTACGGAGTATTCGCCTTACTGGCAGCCCTCATCGTAGAATTTTCAGGAGACGCGGATTTATTCGTGGCACTGGCCAATTATGCCGGTACGGTTGTGATAGGACTTTTCTTTATTATACTGATAGTTTATCCCTTTTTTATACGGATTTTGGCTGGGATCAAATACAAAGACTTTTTCCGGGCCATCTTCCCGGCACAGATGTTTGCCTTCACCACCAGCAGCAGTGCTGCCACGCTACCTGTCACACTCCGCCAAACCCAAAATGAGCTGGGTGTTTCCAAAACCGTTGCAAATTTTGTCCTTCCTATTGGGGTAACGATCAATATGGACGGTACCTCATGTTATCAGGCCATTGCAGCAGTATTTATCGCACAGGTATTCGGGCTGGATCTTAATATAACCCAACAGGTAACCATTGTACTCACAGCCACCCTTTCTTCCATTGGCACGCCAGGGGTGCCCGGGGGGAGTATCATTATGCTGGTCATTGTGCTCTCCAGTGTAGGTCTGCCGGCAGCCGGCCTGGCGCTGATCCTTGGTATAGACAGACCCCTGGACATGTTGAGAACGGTTGTCAACATTACCGGTGACTCTACCATTTCAACCATTGTATCAAAGAGTGAAGGAGATTTGAATTATCCGGTGAAGAAGGAGCAGCCGGCTTAGGAAAAGAAATGATTGGATGATGGAGGGCATAGGGCTCAGGGCATAGGGCTCAGGGCATAGGGCTCAGGGCATAGAGCCTAGGGCATAGAGCTTAGGGCATAGAGCCTAGGGCAAAGAGCCTAGGGCATAGAGCGGGGAGAGGAAGGTTTCGGGTTTCGTGTCTAGGGTCTCGGGTTACTTTATAGCATCATTTTGTAGATGATATAGAGGTTATTGCAACTCAACGATTTTAATGATTGAATGCCTTCCCATAGCCAAAACGGGATTATATGAACTGAAAACCTCGGCTTATCTGTGAATGCAATTAATGACCACTTAGTGACCATCAATGACTCTTTTCCCTGCGCTCTATGCTCTGTACCCTCAGCCTCACAAACTCTCATTACTCATAACTCATAACAGATTACTCACTACTATATTTCAGTACCATCGCAACCCTGCTGGGCAAATAAACCTTTATATAGGGTGTATGGCTGTCTCCGTCTTTAAATTGTGTATGAAACTCCTGATGTGGCGATATCCTGGCAAATCCGCTATATTGTTTTCTGTCACTATCAAATATAAGCCTGTATATACCTTTCCTGTCCACAGGAATCATATAATCGGAAAAGGAGGCCGCAGGGTGAAAATTAAAAAGAAACAGCAAGCGGCCCCGGGTGAATGCCATCAGCTTATCGTGATTATGGAGATACACCGGTGAGGGAAAAGAATTTGCCAATTCATCTGTATTTAATCTCATCATGTCTCTGTCGAATGCTCCCAGATCATGATAGATCAGTTCTTCATTATTCCGCAGGCTCCATTGCCTGCGGCTGTATTTATACGACCAGTTATTGCCTTCCCTGGGAAAGTCTACCCATTCGGGGTGACCGAACTCATTGCCCATAAAATTAAGATATCCGCTGTCGGCTGTTCCAAAAGTAGCCAAACGTGCCATTTTATGAAGTGCGACTGCCCTGTCAATAGTTATACTCTGGCTGTTTTTATGCATGTGGGTGTACATATCCTTATCCGCCAACTCAAACATCAGTGTTTTACCGCCCACCAAAGCCTGGTCATGGCACTCCACATAACTCACCGTTCGCTCTTCCGGCCTTTTGTTGGTCAGTTCATGCCACAACTCATCCATACTCCAATCTTCATCCCGCATATCCTTCAGCATTTTAAACCAGTAATCACTAACCCCCATCGCCTGCCTGTCGTCAAAGCCTGCACCACCCTGATCAGTGGGATAAACCAGGCCGGGCATACCACTAATGTCTTCGGCTAAGGTTACCGCAGTGGGAGTTACTTCATGAATCACTTTATTGGCAAGAGAAAGATAGACGTAAGCATCCGTATCCACATACCGGTTAAAATAATCATCATAGGATCCGAAACTATAACCCACACCATGATGCAGATAAAGCATGCTGGTAATGCCATCGAAACGGAACCCGTCAACATTGAATTCGTCTAACCAGTAACGGCAATTGGATAGCAGAAAATGCAACACCTGAATCCTGCCATAGTCAAAACACCTGGAATCCCAGGCTTCATGATACCCCCGGTCACCAGTATGAAAATACTGATAATCGGTGCCGTCAAATTTTGACAATCCTTCTACTTCATTTTTTACTGAATGGGAATGAACCAGATCCATGATCACCGCCACATTATTCCTGTGGGCTTCATCAATAAGCCGTTTCAATTGTTGTGGCGTGCCAAACCTGGAGGAAGGAGCAAAAAAATTGGCCACATGATAACCAAAGGATCCATAATACGGATGCTCCTGGACGGCCATAAGCTGAATGGTATTGTAACCGGCATCGACGATACGGGGCAGCACATTTTCCCTAAATTCATCATAAGTGGCGATACGCTCTTCTTCTGACGACATGCCAATATGGGCCTCGTAGATCTTAAGAAAAGGATGCCGTATGTTTGTTCCGGGATATTGCCACTCATATTTGCTGGTCCATACCTGTGCATTAAATATCTTGGTATGCTCATCCTGCACAACTCTCCGGGCATAAGCGGGTATACGATCGCCTTCACCTCCATCCCAAAAGATCTTCAACCTGTAAAGATCCTGGTCATGCAACTGATCCTTGTCGATTCTCAATTCCCAGTCACCATTTTCATCCATGCGTTCCAGCCTAAATTCTTCCAGACACCCCCACCCGGAGAAATCACCGATCATATAGATCTTTTGTGCATTCGGAGCCCATTCCCGGAATACCCAACCATTCTCAACGGAATGCAACCCGTAATATTCATGGGCTGAGGCAAAATCCTTTAAAGAGATTTTATCACCCGTAAGTTTCTTCCCGGTATCGATTATCTTTTCTTTTCTTTTTTCTATCTCTCCAAGATAGGGTGTCAAATAGGGATCGTCGGTCAATCGGATATTTCTAGTCAAAGCACTATATTTTTGAAATTTATAATTTACTTCTACACTACAAGAGGCCTATGCAGCATCTGTTCATAAAGCCTGATATAATTTTTGGCAGTTTCTGAAAGGTTGAATCTTTCACTTCCCTCTTTCATTATCCTGGAAATTTGTTGCTCTTTCCTGTCAGCAGGCAGGGTGTAAAATTTCATAGCCTGATTAATGGCCCATTCCAGACCCGGACCATCAAAAACCTTGAACAGAAAGCCATTCCCCGTATTTTCATCACTGTTGAGATGTTCAACAGTATCATGCAATCCACCGGTATCGAATGCAATGGGCAAACTCCCAAAGATACTCCCTATCATTTGGGGCAATCCACAGGGTTCGAATTTAGATGGCATTAAAACAAAATCGCTGGCTGCATAAGCCAGATGAGAGAGTTCTTCATCAAAATCACAAACCGAAACCCTGTCATAGAAATTATGGAAGTGCACTATTTCTCTGAATACTTGCTGATCACTCCCATTTGCGACGAAAACGATCTGCAGATGGCTATCCCAGTGGGAAGCGATCACTTTGTAAAGTATATGAGCCAGAAGATCACATCCTTTTTGAACGGGATCAAGTCTTGACGGCCAAAACAATAAAGGAGCATTTTCATCCTCTATCAATCCCAGTTTTCTCTGCAACTCGAGTTTGTTCTTTTTTTTCCATTTCAAGGGTTCTTCCCAGCTATAATTGTAAATGACATTGGGATTGGTTTCGGGATCATAGATTTTATCCGGAGCATTGATTATTCCGAATGCACAACCCGTATCCATTTTATTGGATATCTCTCCGCGGATCTGCTCCGGTATAAAACCATGCTGTCCTTCGGTTATTTCTCTCAGAAAAGTCGGACTTACCGTATTGATGAAGTGGGATGCAAAAATCCCACTGGAAAGCAGATCCACAGGATTGTTTTCTCTGCTTTCTTCGTAACTGGCCGGGGGCCATTGAAAAAACAGGTGCTGCCAGAACTCGGCAGCATCAATCCCTCTGTCTTCTATCTGAGAAAGGAAATATTTTTGCGTATGAATATTGTGTATGGTGAACAAGCACGGGATCCCCCTGCGCCGGGCCATGGCAGGTATCAGACTGGTCATCCAGTCATTACAGTGAATCAGATCGGGTTTTACGGTAGGGATGATGTTGTTGATCACCTCCCGCTGAAAGGCAAGTGAAATATTGGCTGCTTCCGCACCATAACCGCTGTAAATGGAATCCCTGTAGTAAAATATTCTGTCCTCTGCAAGATGTATACGGGAATCAGGCAACTTTTCCTGGAATATCCTCAACTCCTCGCTGATAAACTGACCTATGTCGATATTAAACATCCGTCTGTAATGAGGAAGTGCCACATGAATATCCGCACCCAACTCATAGAGCTCAGAGACCAATGAGGCCGAGACATCAGCCATTCCCCCCGCCTTTGCAGCCAATACATTGGCCATATTACCCATACCTTTGGGTAAATAGGTTATTTCAGGGGTAATGATCAGGATTCTCGGATTTTTTTGGTTTTTCTTCTCCTTATATTTCTCTTTTACAGTTGTTTTGATATCTGATTTCATGGTA
>JAGXLC010000226.1 GCA_018334875.1 Bacteroidales bacterium
CCATGCTCCCTGAGAATACGGGTGATGGCCCGGGTATCCACATCAAAGATAGCCGGCACCTGTTGTTCCTCAAGCCACACCCCCAGGCTTTGGTTGGCATTCCAGTGGCTGTATTCAAAGGAATAATCCGATATAACCAGACCGGAGACATGGATGCGGTCGGATTCAAAATGCCTGAGAAGGCCCTGTGCCGCTTCCCGGGCAGGAACACCATAATTGCCGATCAGGGGATAGGTAGCCACCAGGATCTGACCCTTATAGGAAGGGTCGGTGAGACTCTCGGGGTAGCCGGTCATGGCCGTGTTGAAAACCACCTCCCCGGCTGTGGAACGCGAAAAACCAAAGGATTTACCATGGAAGGTGCTACCGTTTTCCAGTACGAGACGGGCATTCTTTGTTTTTACCATACATCAGGGGTTATGTAGTTCATCCTTTAACCCGGGATAGGCCCCGGACAAGGCATTTTTTAGGTCATCCGGCTCATAGCCGTCGCGCAGAACCACCAATATGGTATCATTGCCCGCCAGGGTACCAGCCACCGGCGCCAGGTCTTCGGCATCGATGGCCGAGGCAATGGCATGGGAATAGGCCGGGACGGTGCGGATCACCCCCATCTTGCCGGAAAACTCCATAGAAAGAAATCCTTCCAGGGCATGGCGTGCCTGAACATGCTCCTGGATCTGAGCCGCTGCCGACTGGGGCATCACATACCGGTAATGGCCTTTGACATCCGGCATCTTGGCCACCTTCAGCTGCTTCAAATCACGCGAGAGGGTGGCCTGGGTGATGGCATAACCCAGGGCAGAGAGCCTTTCCAAAAGCTGATCCTGGGATGTAACCCGCTCTCGTTCAATGATCTCTACAATCTGTGACAAACGTCTGTTTTTGGGTTCCATGTAAGATTCCGTATAATTATACAAGCCAGGTGCAAAAATATACATCCGGGATTGCTTTGCCAAAAATAGTTATTAACAATTGTGCTCGCATCAATCTTTTGAGTTAATAATCGGGGACTCATAAGCACGGAGCCTTGCATTAAAATATACATATACCATTGAAGTCTACTCTCTAAGTCAAAAAAATCCAACTAAAAGAGTATAGATACCTGCTCTTTGTCTTTTTATAAATAATAGCTCTAAAATAGCATGCATAAGAGATCCAGCCTTCTATATCTAAGGTTATGAAAAAGAAGAAATGGAAGGAACTTTTTATCGGATACACTTTATTTCAGTTGGGCATTATTTCCTATTGGGACTGAAGGAGCGGAGCTATGTACAGAATCACAAAACAATATACATGGAACATTCCATTTTAGCCTGTCAAAAGAGGCAGTCGTTTACTGTTATACATGCCCAACACGACGATCCAGCAAAGCCCTCAATCTCTGAAAAAAGGTAAAAAAATGAACAAGAAAATCTCCAAGTCTTATCCGGAAATACCCTCCAAGGATATAAACGGTAAAAAGTATTTTATTTTTCTGCTTTCCAAATGGTATTGGCTTTTAATCCCCCTCACGGTGGCCATGAGTCTTGTATACCTTTTTAACGATTCAGTACCAAATAGATATGAGCTGAATTACCTCATCATGTATAAAGAAGAATCGGAGAGACGAAGCCGAAGCGATAATGCTGTTGAAAGTCTGGAAATCCTCAGGAATATTAACCAGTTCGATCTTGAAAGCAATATGGAATTGCTAAAGTCCCATCAATTGCTGAATAAAACACTTGAAAAGCTGGACTTTGAGATCTCCTATCATAAAGAAGGCAGGTTCTATGATCAGGAAATTTATCGTTCAGCCCCGTTTAGGGTAGTTCATGAACAATCTCCAGCGCTTTACACCCATCCTGTTTACATTGAGCTGCTCTCGGCAAAGAGGTATAAACTCACCATAGACCGCCCGGAACTTTTTGTGGAATACGAGGTGGATTTTGGCAAGCAGTTTTCAAAGCATGGGTTAAACCTCAAACTCATAAAAAATGAACATACTCCTGAAGCCCTCGTTGAAGAAAATCGGTTTTATTTCATCGCGCATAATATGACCAATCTGATCAGGTCCTATCAGGAGAAGCTTGAAGTCCTGCCTGTTGAAGAAGAAAGCAACATCCTTAAGCTTTCTGTGACAGGTCATGTGCCAGAGAAAGAAAACAAATTTCTCACAACCCTGGTCGAAACATACAAAAATCATCAACTTGAAAAGATCAATGAGAATGCGGATAAGTCCATTCAGTTCATTAATCACCAGATGAGCACAATAGAGAAGAGGCTGTTGCAGTATGAAAATGAGCTTCAGAACCTGCGGATGAACAACAAACAAATCGGCTCCGGTAATATCAACCAGGAATACACGGACTATGGTGAAGGTCAGGGGCAATCAGGCTCGTTGTATAATCAAATAAACGAACTGGAAAACCAGAAGATGTCCCTGCAGGAAAATAAAGATCAATTCAGGTATTTAGCCGATCTGATCAAAAACAACCAAAACCTGGATAGCGTTATTCTTCCTATGAACAGTGAAATAGAATCAGCAGGCATACGGCAGCTCATGGATGAAATCACTGATACTCAAGAGGAGATCGATGCGGCCAGTCAAAATGTCCAAAGCAATCACCCTCACTATCAATCACTCAAAGAGACCTATAAGAAACAAAAGCAATCTCTGTACACCCGGGTAAACAGCTATATAAATTATATAGATAAATCGATTGCCAGGTTGGAAGAAAGAATCAATGACCTTGAATCACAAATCCCTTCCTATCCCCGTAGGGAAAGACGCTACCAGGAGTCACAGAGAAAGATCGCTCAAAATGAGAACATCCTGAATAATCTCTCAGAGAAGAAGCTTGAATTTGAAATGATAAAGGCCTCCAATACAAACAATTTTGAAATATTAAAAGCATCCAGACCTGAACAGGCCAATTTGGTATACCCCAATAAGAAAATTAATTACCTGTTCGGCTTTTTTATAGGTTTTATACTTCCGGCAGGATTGTTAATAATGAGAAAAAACAGCTTCGAGAAAATAGAGGAAAAGAATGAAATAAGTGAAAATACTTCGATTCCCATTCTGCATGCCCTTGAGGACAATCCTTTTAAAACAAACCTTCCGGTATTGCATTATCCGCAATCTCACATTGCAGACGCATTCAGGAGCATCAGGACCAAGATCAGGTACAAGCTAAAATCCTATGATTCCAAGGTAATCATGATCTCTTCGATGGTAAGCGGGGAAGGAAAAAGCTTTGTCACGGCAAACCTTGGGGCCATAATGGCCATGGGTGAAATGAAAACGATCATAGTAAGTGCTGATATACGAAAACCTACGCTTCATAAGATATTTCCCGTGACTAACAAAATGGGCTTAAGTAATTATCTGACCAACCATTTCAATTATGAAGATCTTATCCAGCCAACCCCTGTAGATAACCTGTATTTTCTGCCAGCTGGAAAATCCGGGTCCAATGCGGGAGATCTTTTTTCTGAAAGCAAAATTAACGCCTTGCTGGATTATTTATCCACCCGGTTTGAATATATTCTGTTTGATTCCCCTCCCTTCTCCATGGTTCCGGAATCCATGATCATTAGTGAACAGTCCCACTGTAATGTATTCCTGTTAAGACACATGTACAGCCCCAAAAAAATCATTGAATCCCTAAATGAAATATATGATGAAGGAAAGTTAAACAACATGTTTCTCCTGGTTAATAGCGTTAAAAAAATGAAAGGTGCAGGATTTGAATATTATTTCGGATATGATTCGGCCTATGGATTTGGATATTATAATCACTATTACAATAATAAGGAAACTTCCATGAAAATTCCGGAAGGTGAAAAGTTAAAACGATGATTAATTTTTGAATAAAAAAAGATATGAAACACAGAATCTCTCTTTATTGCATTGTATTTGTCGCGATTATAACCAGTTCCTGCAACACATACAAGAAGTATACTTACCTGAGAGACATCCCCATCACGGGGCACGCTCAGAAGATCGTCAAAAACAAACCCACCTATCACATTCAGCCGGGTGACATACTCTATGTTAGGGTTATAACGCCCGATCAGTCAATGGGCGAAATATTCAACCCATTTTCCCAACGTGGTCAGACTAACGCCAGAATGGGCGGTGAGACCATGTACTTTTACGGTTATTCGGTCAGTGATGCAGGCTATATTGAAATTCCGGTGATTGATTCCGTTCAGGTGGGAGGGATCACCCTGGATGAAGCCAAAAGAAGAATCGAGGAGAAGGCCAAAGACTATCTTAAGACCCCCCAGGTCATCGTCAAAATGGCTCAATTTAATTTCACCCTGCTGGGTGAGGTCGCCAGTCCCGGGCTACAGACGGTATACAGAAATGATGTGAACATGATCGAGGCCATCTCATATGGTGGAGGTATCACCTATAATGGTGATCGAACAGAAGTGTTGATTTTGCGAACAGTCAAAGAAGGTACCAAAACCTTCCAGGTAGATTTAACCGATAATGAGATTGTGAAATCGGATTTATATTATGTCATGCCCAATGATATTATATATGTCAAACCCCGTCGGTCAACTGCCATCCGCGAGGAAACCTCGGATTTTCTATTCGGGGTCAGTGCATTATCATCCATCCTTACAACAGCATTATTGATCTGGAGGCTTGAATTGTAATTCAAACCAATAATTTGATTAAAATATATAATCCTTTGATATTAACCCGTTATAATGAGCGAAAACCAAATTAAAGAAAAAGTGCATCAATTCATCAGTGAAAATACCTACGCTGATCCCGGGAAAATTCAGAGCAACACCTTAATCTTTCAGGAAGGCTATTTTGATTCAATGGGTTTCATCACATTGATCACTTTTCTTGAAGATGAGTTCAATGTCAAAACCGAAGACAAGGATTTTGTCGAAGAAAATTTCGAATCGATCAATGCCATATCCAATTACGTTACTCAAAAAATGGCTGTTAACTCATAATCGTCCTCTCTGAAAAAATAGCCCTTACTAACTTGTATGTGTGGAATAGCAGGGATATGGAATCCATCCCAAAAGATTACCCAACATAAGGAAATCCTCAAAAACATGTTGGCCCGAATCCATTATCGGGGCCCTGATGAATGTGGCATGTTGACTTCCGGGCATCTTTTGATGGGCAACGTGAGATTAAACATCATTGATCCGGAGGGCGGGACCCAACCCCTCTGTGATCAGACAGAAAGGTACTGGATTGTATTCAACGGAGAAATTTTCAATTACATTGAATTAAGAGAGGTTCTGAAAAAAAAAGGTTGCCGATTTAAAACCCAGTCCGATACAGAAGTATTGGTGCAACTTTATGCGCTTTATGGAGAAAAGGCTTTAAATAAGCTCAATGGTCAGTTTGCATTTGCCATATGGGATAAAAAAACTGGAAGTCTGTTCCTGGCCAGAGATCATGTGGGCATAAGACCTTTATATTATAGCTGGTATAAAGGAACGTTTTTGTTTGGTTCTGAGATAAAATCCATTCTTCAGTTTTATAAAACTTCACCTGAAATCAATCCCAGGGCCCTGCACCAGATTTTTACCTTTTGGGCTCCATTGTCTCCCAATACCATCTTCAAAGACGTATATGAAGTACCTCCAGGTCATTTTTTAACCATTAAAAAAGGGAAGACCGAAGTTAAAAAATACTGGCAACTGAATTTTTCTCAAACAAGAGATATGAATCTCAGTGAGACTATGGAAGAATTCAATGAACTTCTGTATGATTCGGTGAGGTTGAGATTACGCTCTGATGTCCCGGTGGCAGCTTATCTGAGCGGTGGCATTGACTCCACAGCAACCACTCGTTTTATTAAGGAGATTCAACCACAAAACCTGCAAACTTTTTCCATCGGTTTTGAAGAAAATCAATATGATGAAACGAACTACCAGAGTAAAGCTTCGAAATATCTTGATACCACACATAAGCAGTTTATATGTAATAATGAAAGTATAGCCGAATATTTTTCAAAGATCATCTGGCACACAGAAGTCCCTGTTATCAGGACAGCTCCGGCACCCATGTATTTTCTTTCCCGGTTGGTGAAAAAAAACGATATCAAAGTAGTGATTACCGGGGAAGGAGCAGATGAAATGCTGGCCGGTTACAACATATTTAAGGAAACTCTCATTCGAAATTTCTGGGCGAAATACCCCGATTCTAAGTACAGACCATTACTCCTGAAAAAACTTTATCCCTATATTCCTTACATGGCCAATGCCAGTCCGGGTATGTTAAAAATGTTTTTCGGTTACCGGCTGGAAGATACTTCCTCTCCATTCTATTCGCATCTGATAAGATGGAACAACACATCCAAAATAAAAAATTTCTTTTCCCCGGAGCTTCTAAATGGACACGCTTCCTATAATCCTCAGGAAGATATTTATTCCCGGCTTCCGGATGATTTTAATACATGGACTCCTTTGGCCAAATCGCAGTTGCTGGAAATTAACCTGTTTATGTCGGGATATTTATTATCCTCACAGGGAGACAGAATGGCCATGGCAAACTCCGTTGAAGGAAGATATCCATTTCTTGATCGCCGCATCATGGAATACACTGCATCATTGCCGGACAATTTTAAATTGAACGGATTAACTGAAAAATTTCTGCTTAAAAAGCTTATGAAGGATAAAATACCATCGGATATTGTGAAACGATCCAAGCAAGCC
>JAGXLC010000227.1 GCA_018334875.1 Bacteroidales bacterium
TTATTCTTTGGGCCGATAATGACTCCGCCCAGGGTCCCCTTCATCTGAATTTTGGTCTGGAAAAGAATGGTGAAGCGATCACCCTTGCTAAAGAGGAAGATGGTGAGATCATTTTTCTGGATATCGTATCCTTTAACAGACAAACTTCTGATATTTCAAAGGGCAGAATGCCGAACGGCGGGCCGGACTGGCGGTTTTTTAAATCCCCGACACCGGGTAAAAGCAATGTAGAGGAGCAAACCGACATTGAAGATTCGGGAGATTCCAAAGCCACCGGGTACGCATTAAGAGGCAATTATCCCAATCCTTTCAAAAACACTACTACAGTAAATTATCGCATTCCCAAACAGGAACATGTCCGAATAGCAGTTTACAATAACCTGGGTAAACTGGAAAAAGTGCTGGTCGATCGAACTCACTCTGCAGGTTCTTATAGCGTACAGTGGAATGCTGAGGGCTTGTCACCGGGAATATATTTCTATGAGATGAAATGCGATAGCTATTCAGAAGTAAGGAGGGCATTAATAGCGAGATAGCGTCACCTAAGACAGATCTGTAAGCATAATTAGTGCCTCTAAGAAATTATTAAATTGCAATATGATAATAAATTAAGTTGTTCATCAACAACCTTATGAAACTTGACATATAACCCTTTAGATACCATGAAAATATCACGCCGCAACTTTATCCGCATGGTCTCTTTGTCTTCATTGAGCCTTGCAAGTTTTCCAATGGTCAATTTCGGATGCACCCGGCCTGGTAAACAAAGCCAACAAAATGGGGCTTTATATGAAATATTCCAGAATCCGCCCAATAGTTCAAAACCTTATGTCAGGTGGTGGTGGAATGGCAACCGCCTGACAAAAGAGGAGATTCTCCGGGAGCTTGATCTATTGAAAGATGCCGGTATTGGGGGAGTAGAAATTAATCCCATCAAATTTCCCGGAGGCGAGACCCTGGGCATAGAATCACTGACCTGGCTGAGTGATGAATGGATTGAAATGGTTCAGACTGCAGTACAGGGCGCCCATGAGCGAGACATGGAATGTGATATCATCGTAGGATCCGGCTGGCCTTTCGGCGGAGAATTTCTGGAAAAGAATGAACAGACCAGGATTCTGGCACTGGGTACGCGCAAACTGGAAGGCCCGGGGACGGTTACCCTTTCACGCCAGGAACTTTTGGATGAAGTAGAATTAGAGATCCATTCTAAGCACAAGCCGGTTTATAAACAGCTTCATTCGGTGCGGCTGGTATCTCCATATATGGAAGAATTCGATCCGGGAAAGGATTTGACAGATCAGTTTACTAATGAGGAGCTCCAACTTGATCTCCCATCAGGAGAGCATGTACTCTACTTTATGGTGTTGCAAACTGGTTACCAGGCTGTAATTAACGGTGCCCCAGGTGCCTCCGGTCCTGTTTTGAATCATTACGACCGTTCGGCTGTTAAAAAGTTCCTGACCCGGATGTCTGATACATTGAATCCGCGTTTGAACGGGCTGGACTCTGCGTTCCGCTCTATGTTCTGCGATAGTCTGGAGCTGGAAGGGGCCAACTGGTGCGAGGATATGCTGGAGGAATTTAAAAGACGCCGGGGATATTCGCTAGAGCCCTATTTGCCTTTTGTATTATTTAAGATCGGCCATATGGGAAACCGGGTTACAGATGAGTATGGCTCCAGGTTGGAAGGGTCAGCACTGGAAGAGGTGAAAAGGGCCCGATATGATTTTTATATTACCAGGCAAGAGCTTTTCAAAGAGCGGTTTATTAAAACCTATCAGCAATGGTGCGAAACAAATAATGTAAAATCCAGGGTTCAGGCCTATGGCAGAGGCTATCATCCCCTGGAGTCGAGCATGAATATAGATATCCCCGAGTGTGAGACATGGTTGCGGGGTAATATTGGTACCGAGCAAGGCAGGGCCTATACTACGGTTAACAAATTTGTAGCTTCCGGCTCCAGGCTTGCCGGAAAGCAGTTAGTAAGTTGTGAAGAGATCACCAATACTACCGTTGTGTTCTTTTCTACCCTCGAGATGATCAAAATAGCAGGCGACCAGAGCAACCTCTCCGGGGTAAACCATTCTATATTGCATGGGTTTAACTACAGCCCAAAGGAAGCCAGGTTTCCCGGATGGGTGCGGTATGGCACCTTTTTTAACGAACGCAATCCCTGGTGGCCTTTTATGAAATACTGGACAGATTATAAGGCTCGGCTTTCTGCCGTATTTCAGAATGCTGAAGCCCGTGCAGATGTTGCGATCATGCATCCCCTGGCAGATCTTTGGATGGAATATGGACTTCAAAGACTTCCATTTCCACGGGATGAACACCCCTGGTATCAGTTCGATTTATGGGAGGCGGTGCATCAAAACGGAAATACCTGCGACTATATCAGTGAAAAGATTTTAAATGAGGGGAAGATAGAAAAAGGAGCCCTTAGATACAATGGCCGCACTTACCATACCATAATGCTTATGGAGGTTGCATCTATACAACCGGGTACGGCAAAGGCCATGGCCAGATTCGCTGAGGCAGGCGGCCGGCTGATTTTCATCGGATCAGCTCCCTACAAGAGTACCGGCCTGAAAAATTACCGGGAAAATGATTCCACAGTGAAAAAGACCATAGAACGGATAAAAGATGAATATCCCGAATCCTGTAAGGTTGTTAATGCACCTGAAGATGATTTGATCACCTGGTTCCGTGATGTTCAGAAGCAATTTGAAATTACCCCTGATGTGGTTATTGATCCTTTAAACCGCAACATAAGCCAGGTGCAATACACCCATGGAGAGGAGGAACTCTTCTTCTTTACCAACTCCAATATAAATCAGCAGTTCAGCTTCCGGGCAACATTCAATACCGGTGAAAAAGTGCCATGGATATGGGATCCGGAAACGGGAGAACGTTATTTATATCCTTTTGACGGACAAAAGAATAAACTGACCATTGAATTGGCTCCGTCTGAATCGAAGCTTATTGTCTTTGATAATAATGAGGATGGTCAGCCGGTGCCTGTTAAGCGACCCGATAGTGCTTCAGCGCTTGACCTGGGAGGTCCCTGGGAAGTGAGCCTCCACCATGTGGATGGTACCCGCAGGCAAAAAACTCTGGAAAAGCTTGTAGATTTCAAAGAAGATCCGGAACTTAAAACTTTTGCCGGCACAGCGATATACACAAACACCATAAATTTAGACTCTCGGGAATCTTATGCTTATCTTAACCTGGGAGAGGTTCATGGTATATCTGAAGTATCGGTCAATGGCAATAAATTGGGTTTTAAGTGGTATGGGAAACATCTTTATGAATTGAAAGACTCTTTAAAAGAGGGCAGCAATACCATTGAAATAAAGATCACCACGGTGCTTGGAAATTACTGTAAATCCCTGGAGAATAACTCTATCGCTCAACGATGGACCCAACGGCAATCTTATGCTTCAGTGGGACTTATTGGTCCGGTTAAATTGATGAAAAAATCGTAATAAATCTTTACGTGACATATTTGAAAATATAGCTCTTTAAACTGATAAATGTTTACTTTTTAAAATGGGGTAAAATATCCTTTATCCATTAATGATTTTTTTGAACCAAATAAAAATCATTAGAGAATTATAAACTACTTTTTTATGACAAGAGTGCTTTGTTTTATACTAATTTTTAGCGTGTTTTCCAGTTGTTCATACATACAGCAGCAAAAAGAAACGGATCAGGGAAATTCCCTGGCAAAGGCTTTTCATAGTCCGCCAGATACTGTAGGTCCCGGGGTTTATTGGTATTTTATGGATGGAAATCTATCAAAGAAAGCCATGACCAGGGATTTGGAATCTATGAAAGAGGCAGGAATACGCCGGGTTATTTTTCTGGAGGTCAACGTTGGTATCCCTCGTGGGGAGGTTAACTTTTTAAGTAAGGAATGGCAGAATTTATTTCAGCACGCAGTTGATGAAGCAGAGCGATTAGGTATTGAGTTCATCATGGGTGTGGGTCCCGGTTGGACCGGTAGCGGAGGTCCATGGGTTCCCCCCGAAAAATCCATGCGTCATCTGGTAGTTTCATCAGAAAAAGTTAGCGGCCCGGGAAAGTGTAATATCAATCTTTCTAAGCCATCGCCCAGGAGGCCTTTTTTTGGCGAGAGCGCACTCTCGCCCGGACTGAAGGAGCAATGGAATAATTATTATGAAGATGTAGTGGTGCTGGCATTTCCCACACCAGATACTGACGAGAAGATAAAAAACATTGACGAGAAAGCTTTATATTACCGTTCTCCCTACTCTTCGCGGGAAGGGGTTAAACCTTTCCTGCCGGCACCCGCAGATTGGCCAGAGACAACAGAAGGAACATCAATCCCGGAAGATCAGGTTGTGAATGTATCACAACATATGAAGCCTGATGGGAGTTTAAGCTGGGAAGTTCCTGAAGGCAAATGGACCATTATGCGATTTGGTATGCGCAATAATGGATCTGTTACAAGACCTGCACCGAAACCTGGTCTGGGATTTGAGTGTGATAAGTTCAGTGCGGAAGCTTTTAATCATCATTTCAATTCCTACCTTGCCAAACTCATAAAAAAGGCAGATCTATCCAAATCCTCTGATAATAAAAGTTGGACCAGACTTCATATGGACTCTTGGGAAATGGGTGCCCAAAACTGGACCGACGATTTTCGTAAAAAGTTCAGGGAACGCCGGGGTTACGATCTTCTGAATTTTTTGCCCGCTTATAACGGCTATATTATTGAAAGTAAAGAGCTTACTGAACGGTTTTTATGGGATATGCGGATTACAAGCCAGGAATTGGTTTTGGAAAACCATGTAGGAAGAATCAAGGAGCTTGGTGACAGATATGGACTGGACCTGAGCATTGAGCCCTATGATATGAATCCAACGGCTGACCTTGCCCTGGGTTCTTTCGCCGATGTGCCTATGTGCGAGTTTTGGTCAAAGGGGTATGGCTTTAATACTTCATACAGCGTTATAGAAGCAACATCTATTGCCCATGTAAAAGGAGAACCGGTAGTTGCTGCCGAAGCATTTACTGCCACTCCATCGGAAGCATGGCAACAATTTCCAGGAGCTATGAAAAACCAGGGTGACTGGGCCTTCTGTGCCGGTATCAACCGTTTTCTCTATCATACCTTTGCACATAAATCCTTAAGAGAAGATCTCAGGCCGGGTATGACCATGGGTCCTTACGGGGTGCACTGGGACAGGAAACAAACCTGGTGGCCTATGGTTGAAGGCTATCACCGCTATGTATCGCGTTGCCAGCATATGCTTCAACAGGGCCAAACTGTATCTGATATTTTATACCTTACACCTGAAGGAGCCCCTCACATTTTCCGGCCTCCTTCCAGCGCTTTAACCGGAAATGATACACTTCCTGACCGGCGAGGTTATAATTTTGATGGGGTATCCCCTTTCAACTTTATCTCAGATGCTACTGTAAAAAATCATAAAATTGTATTTCCGGAAGGTGGCTCATACGACCTCTTGGTACTGCCTTTAATGAAAACAATGACCCCGGAATTACTTAAAAAAATAGAACACCTGATAGATAAAGGTGCTTTTGTTTTGGGTACCCCTCCTAAACAATCGCCAAGCCTGATGAACTATCCGGAATGTGACAGCACAGTTAAAAGTCTGGCCGGTAAGATTTGGGGCGGGTATGATACACCTTCAAAACTCATTGGAAAAAGCTATGGTAAGGGAAAAATTTTCCGGGGAGGCACGCTGAATAAACAAACAGAGGATGACCTTTATCCCGCTTATGAGATTGCTGCTGATGTGCTGACCAGGATTGGAGTAACAAAGGATTTTTCTGCCGGGGGTCCGGTACGTTATACCCACAGAAAGATGAAAAAGAGAGATATTTATTTTGTATCTAATAAAAGTGATCGGAAAATACAAACAAAATGCACATTCGGGGTGAAAAACGGTACTCCTGAATTGTGGAATCCGCTTAACGGAAGCATCCGTAAACTACCTCAATATAGTCATAATGGTGAACGAACTACTGTTCCCCTTCAGTTTGATGCTTATCAGAGTTTTTTTGTGGTATTTCCTAAATCAGGAGAAGAAAAAGATGATGAGCAGGTTGAAAAAAATTTCCCAGAGAAGCGTGTTATCAAGGAGTTAGAAGGACCATGGGAAGTTTCATTTGACCCGGAATGGGGCGGACCTGAAAATATTATATTTGATGGTTTAACCGATTGGACCAAACGCCCCGAAAAAGGTATCAAATATTATTCCGGAATAGCCAGCTATAAAAAGACATTTGAAATAGATGATTTACATCGGTCTGAAGATGCTCCGCAAAAGGAGTATTTTATTGATCTGGGTAAAGTTTATAATATGGCACGTGTTATAGTAAATGGAAAAGATCTTGGGGTGCTGTGGACCTCTCCCTGGCAGATGAATATTACTAAAGCCTTGCAGGAAGGAGAAAATAAGCTTGAATTAAGGGTTGCAAACTTATGGATCAATCGGTTAATTGGAGACAAATTTAAGCCTGATGACGGGATAAAAAATGGACAATGGCCTGACTGGTTGCTGGAAGGTCAGCCCCGACCCGGTGATCGTTATACCTTTATAACCTATACTTACTATAGCCGGGAATCGGATTTGGTACCTTCAGGA
>JAGXLC010000228.1 GCA_018334875.1 Bacteroidales bacterium
TTGACTTTATAGACAAACACTATTTATTGTCAGACGGATGTTCTTTGTCTTTTTGGAATAGCCGCCCGGCGCTTACAGAAATTTTTGATCATTTTATGATTTGAATGGCGTCCATTTTTTGTCGCTCTTACTCGATTCCACTGTGGATTCAAGGAATGCCATACCCCTTACACCATCATGAACCGTTGGAAAATCGGCAAATTTGGGATCCGGTTCTTTTCCTTCGAGTTTGGAACCCAGAGTCAGGGCGAAATTACGGTAGATGTTGGCGAAAGCTTCTATGAAGCCCTCCGGATGCCCCGCAGGAACACGGGTGTGAACCAATGCATTTTCCGAAAGAAAGTCAAAGCCGGCACCTGTACGATACACTTCCATTGGACGGTCATTATATTTAAGGACCAATGTATTAGGGTCCTGCTGACGCCACTCGAGTCCGCCCGTCTCACCATATACCCTGATGTTCAAATTGTTTTCTTCGCCTACGCTTATCTGGCTGGCGTGCAGCACGCCACTGGCACCGCTGTCGAATTTCAGCAGAATATTGCCGTCATCTTCCAGGGCTCTGCCTTTCACAAAGCTATGCAGATCTGCACACATCTCGGAGATCTTTAGTCCGGTAATGAATTCGGAGAGGTTTTCCGCGTGGGTGCCAATGTCACCCATACAACTGGCTATACCTGCCTTTTTAGGGTCCATTCTCCAGGAGGCCTGTTTCTGGCCGGTCTCTTCCAGCTTTTCAGCAAGCCATCCCTGGGGATATTCAACCACAATCTTTCTGATTTTACCAATTTTGCCTCCTTTTACCATATCCCGGGCCTGTTTTACCATGGGATAACCGGTATAATTGTGGGTCAGGGCAAATAGCAAACCGGTTTCATTTACCAGCTTTTCCAGTTTTTTGGCTTCATTCAGATTATAGGTCATGGGCTTGTCACAGACCACATGAAAACCGTTCTCCAAAGCCATCTTGGCAGGAGGGAAATGCATGTAATTGGGGGTTACGATCGAAACGAAATCCATTCGCTCTCCCTCGGGCAACGATTTTTCCTTTTCGATCATTTCTTCATAGCTGCCATATACCCGATCATCAGGAAGGAAGAGTTCTTTCCCGGAAGCTTTTGACTTTTCGGGGCTGCTGCTGAAGGCCCCGCATACCAGTTCAATCTTGCCGTCCAATGCGGCGGCACTGCGGTGTACTGCTCCGATAAAGGCGTCTTTTCCACCGCCTACCATGCCCATTCTGATTTTTCTGTTCATAGATGTATATTTTTTGATTAGAAAATGATTCAAATGCTAAAGATAATAAATATCAATTGACTCTCCTAGATTGAATGGAAAAAAATAGGCAATGACTTGTCAGTCAAATAATTTTTTGAATATAGACCTCGGAATGGTACCGGTTAGAAGGAATACCCTTCAATTTTCAGTGAAAAATTGGAAATGAAAAGAGCATTCTTTATTTTAGCCGGAGAATAGATAGGAAAAGATCCATTTTGGAATGACCGGATCAGTGCCATTCAAAATGCATACCCACTATTATTTATCCGGAATTGGCAAAATTATCTCGAGATGGAGTTCAGGGCAACGATACCAATGGATGTTAAGAGGACTTCCCGGCTAATGAACCGAGGCCATAGCAAAAATATGGTACTGCTGGTTTTTCTGATGGTTGTTGTTTTTCCTGCTTTTACACAAAAGGAAACCGGTATCCCGTTCATCCGTAATTACAGCTCCGGAGAATACGGCTCGCATGACCAGAACTGGGCAATTGTAGAGGGTCCCGGTGGTATCATGTACTACGGGAATACCAATGGCGAAATTTTGGAATATGACGGGGAAAACTGGAGGAAGATTAAGATTCCCAACAGATCCATCGTACGTTCAATGGATGTTGATACGGAAGGCACCATTTATGTTGGGGCAGTGGATGAATTCGGTTATCTGAAAGCCAACAGTAAAGAAAAGCTTGAATATCGGTCATATATTTCTTTACTTGACAGTACTGCCCGGGGCTTTGGGAATGTCTGGCAAACTTTTGCCATGGATCATGGTGTTTATTTTTCTACCGATGCGGGTCTATTTCGGGTGCGTGAAGGAGAAGTTAAAAGCTGGCCTTCCTGTACCGATAATTTTTTTGTAGCTTATCGGGTAAAGAAATCCCTTTTTGTCCAGGAACTTGGAGTTGGTCTGATGAAACTGGAAGATGAGAAACTCAAACCCATTCCCGGCAGCGAGCTGTTCAGGGATAACCGTATCTATGGGGTACTCCCCTATAAAAAAGACAAGATGCTTCTTATTACACATGATAAAGGCATTTATGTATATGATCCGGGAGAACCCGATGAGCCATTTTATAAGGCAAAGGGATTTAAGGAACTGAATTGGTTCCTGTCACGGAATAATCCTTATCGTTGTACGGTTTTGAATGATAACAGGTTTGCCCTGGCAACACGACAAGGAGGAATCATCATAGCTGACAGTTCGGGAAATATAGAACGGATTATCAACAAAGAAGAAGGTTTGATCGGAGATGATGTTAAGTACATATATCAAGATAGACGACAAAACCTTCATTTAGCGCTTGATGCAGGTATCGCTTTTGCTGAGATTTCCTCGCCCATTTCAAAGTATGATGAACGCAGGGGTCTGGAAGGAGCCCTTTTGTCCATAATCCGCTTTGAGGATGAATTGTATGTAGGCAGCACCAAAGGCGTATTTGTACTTGAAGGAAACCGGTTTAGAAAGATTAAAGGTTTGAATGAATTTGCATGGCAATTTTATTCATACAAGCCTTCACCTTTTGAAACGTCATCTGCAGGCGATTCTCTTCTGCTGGTTGGTTCGTCAAGTGCATTCTATCAATTGAAGAACAAAAAACCTGATAAAATTGCTGATGTACGCAATGCGTTTTGTATGCTTCAGCCAGTTGAGAATCCATCATTATTGTTTGTAGGATTGAGCAATGGATTGGCCGTTTATGAATATAGGGGCGGCGAATGGAAATTTACTGATAAAATAAAAGGTGTAGATAGGGAAATACGAAATATGGTTCGGGACAGGGAGGGGAATATCTGGCTTGGAACGGCATTCAAGGGAATCATAAGGATGAAAGATGTTTTCATCAATGATACGCTTAACAGACAGCCTGTGGTTACCAGCTATTCAATGGATGAAGGTTTACCGGCAATGGACTGGAACTTTGTGCAGCGTATTCAGGATAAGCTTGTTTTTTGCACCTCCGGCGGACTCTACCACTTCGATGAAAGAAAGGAACATTTCTATCCGGATACTTCATTTGCCGAACAACTGGCAGATGGTTCACGTGGAGTACATTGCATGGCTGCCGATAAGAAGGGCAATCTCTGGACGGCCAGTATGTATCCCGGAAAAGCAGTGCCGGGAATGGCAATAAAACAGCCGGATGACACCTATACCTGGTCCGATTTGTCTTTCAAAAGAATTACCGGCGGTTTGCTATATTTTATCTATCCGGAAGAAAATGGAATATGCTGGCTTGGTGGAACGGAAGGACTTTACAGGTATGATCCGACCATCACAAAAGACTATGATCAGCCTTATGATTGCCTGGTGAGAAAAGTGACTATAGGCAAAGATTCGGTAATCTATTGGGGGAATGGGGCCAAGCGCAGGGCCGAAAGTTCCGTTAAAATAGATTATGACGCCAACAACATGGCATTTGAATATGCCGCGCCCTTATTTGAAGGGCAGGATGCTGTGCGCTACAGCTATTATCTTGAAGGCCAGGACGAAGAATGGTCAGAGTGGGCAAAGGAAACCAATAAACACTATACCAATTTACCTGAAGGGGATTACGTCTTTAAAGTAAAAGCTATTGGTGTTTATGATCGGGAAAGCACCGTTGCGGGTTACGCTTTTACTATAGCCCCTCCGTGGTATCGTACCTTGTGGGCTTACGGTTTTTATGGACTGTTTTCCGTTCTGTTTATCGGAGGTATAGTGAAAGTATATACGAAGAGGCTTGTAAGGCATAGAGAGCAGTTGGAACAAACTGTTAAAGAACGAACCGCTGAACTGGAGCAATCCAATAGAGAGCTGAAGGAAACCATTGATCTGGTTAACCGGCAAAAGATTAAAATACAAACCCAGGCTGATCAACTTAAGATGCAAAATGAAAGGCTCATAGAGCTCGATGGATTCAAGGAAACCATGACCACTACCATTGTTCATGATCTGAAAAATTCGCTCAATGCCATCATTAATGTTCCTGAGAACCTGTCGGAAGAGGGGCTGAAGCTCGTTAAACAATCTGCCGGTCAGATGCTGAATATGGTAATGAACATTCTGGATATTTATAAATATGAGAACAGCCGGATGGTGTTAAATACATCTGCCCATCCCCTTTATGAGATTGTTCAAAAGGCTATGGGGGAAGTGGCTTTTCTTAATCAGGCTAAACACATCAGCATCCGGAATCATGTCCATCCTGAAATTTATATTCTGGCCGATAAGGAAATCATTATCCGGGTTTTAATCAATCTGCTTACCAATGCCATCAAGTTTACGCCCGTCGGTGGAATGATCCGGGTCGATGCCTCTTCTTCAGAATTTCCCGGAGCAGAAGTGGGGGAGGGAGTGGTAAGCGTTTCTGTAAAAGATAACGGGGAAGGTATTCCCGGGGATCAACTGGAAAAAGTATTTGATAAATTCACCCAGGTGGAGGCCAAAAATACAGGTAAAGCCCCTTCAAGCGGTTTGGGTCTTACTTTTTGCAGAATGGCGGTAGAAGCGCATGGCGGGGAAATCGTCGCAGAGAGTGAATTGGGAAAAGGCTCGGTTTTCCGTTTTACGCTCCCTGCAGATAAAGCCCTCAACAAAACAAAGGCGGGGGCAAATCCGCCCTCAGCGCCATTGATTGATGTTTTTGACCTTCCTGAAAAAATAAAAGTCGTTCTCAGGCCCTATGTAAACAGGCTAAAGAATTTAATGATAAACGAAACCACAGAGATAATCTATATACTCAACAATATCCAGCATACCGGTGATGAAATTGAAGCCTGGAAGAAAGAATTGGAAGATTGTTTGTTTACACTGGATGAAGAGAGATATAGCCGGCTCATCCGGTTAGACTAAACAATGGCTATATTGGAAAAAAGTGGTAGCGACGATTCAATAAGGGTTATGGCTTTTATATGATATGCCTTTATTATCCATATGCAATTTCAATTTTTTAATAAACTGTTAAACTAATGAAAAGAACAACTTTATTTATTATTTCGATCTTTTTTGCTTCTCTTTTTGCAATAAAAGGTTCATGGGCACAAGAACCGGTTTGTACTTTTGGTACAGAACTTCAATACGCTAAGATGCTTGCCGGGCAAGATCCCAAAGGAAGCGAGATAAAATGGTTCCAGGTAAACACAGAGGATGATACATGGAAGCTTGAGGATGATGTGCTGGTTTGTTCCGGTCAGCCTATTGGCGTGATCCGCAGTGAAAAAAGGTATGAGAATTTTATCATGCACATCGAATGGAAACACATGGAGGCCGGAGGAAACTCGGGTACTTTTGTGTGGAGCAAGGCAGAACCGTCCGGAAACCGTCTTCCCGACGGTGTGGAGGTGCAGATGCTCGAACTCGACTGGGTAAACCAGAATACCCGGAATGGTGAAAAACCTCCTCTGGCCTATGTGCATGGCGAATTGTTCGGTGTTGGCGGTGTTGAGGTGGTTCCCGACAATCCACGCGGGAAACGCAGCAAGTCGGTGGAAAACCGGTGCAAGGGCAAAGGAAAATGGAATACCTACGACGTGGTTTGTGTGGACGGTACCATCAAGCTATCGGTTAACGGGAAGTTCGTAAATGGCATCAGCGAATCTTCACAGCAGAAAGGCTACATCTGCCTGGAGTCGGAAGGGGCAGAAATCCATTTCCGGAATATTCGGATCATTGAATTGCCTTAATCTTCAAATCCCGGTCTGACAAAGCTTCTTGCCGAATTATTACCAAATAATTCTGAGGCTAATGTTCGGATCCATCGTTTTCGGTGCCCGCGGTTCCCAAGAGTCCGGAAGGCCTCGCTATTCTTCCGGATTTATCTCCACTATCCGTATGTCATCAAAATAGCCCTTGTTGTCAAAGGATCCGACTCCAATGCCTCCGCCGGTAAACCGTTTGTCTTTGGTCTCCATGATGGAGTTTTCCAGATCGTCAAAGTAAACACGGATAACGCCGCTTTTGCCATTCCGGACAATGCGTACCCGGTGCCATTTGTCTCCCCAGGTAAGGCTTCTGGTCCTCCAGGAAGCAATGGAAACACGGGGTTCTCCGTCAACTGCAAAGATGGAGTGTGCATGCGGATCGGCTTCCTCTCCCAAATGCACATAATAGAAATGGCTGGGATCCTGCTTGCCGAAAAAGAGGTCAAGATCCGCATGTGCACCGGGTTCACCCGTGTATTTAAGAAGGGCATCCATCACAAAGCTTTCGGGAGCATCATCTGTAAGCCAGAGTATGCTGTGCGGTGATCTGACCTCCGGCTCGTAATCGCTCTGATCCTTTAAATGCAGCACGCCACTACCATCTACCTCGGTCATTTCCCATGCATCGGGGTCAGTTGGCTTCCAATCATCTTTCAT
>JAGXLC010000229.1 GCA_018334875.1 Bacteroidales bacterium
CAGAGGGTGAGGCACGGATCGTTAATGACAGGGAAATAGCAGGCTATACGGTAAACGGGCCTACCCGGAGAAGACCCAAAGAATATCCTGTTTTTTTCGTGGCACGTTTCAGTAAGCCCTTTGAAAGTATGGACGGATGGCAGGAAGAAAATTTGAATCGGGATATTGAAGAGGTTTCCGGATCAGAATCGGGAATAATGATCAACTTCAATACACGCGATGATGAAAAAATTTTAATGAAGGTGGGGATTTCCTATTGCAGCCCGGAACAGGCCAGGCTGAATCTTGAAACTGAGCTGGCACACTGGGATTTTGATCGTGTGGTTAAGGAATCCGCTGAAGAATGGAATAACTGGCTGTCAAAAATTCAGATAAGAGGAGGCAGTGATAAAGAAAAAACCCGATTCTATACCGATTTATGGCATGCCCTTCAGGGTAGAAGAATCATCAGTGATGTGAACGGAAAATACAGCGATTATACGGGAGAGAAAAGAAGGGTAAAGCAGCTCCCCACTGATGAACAAGGCAATCCTGAGTTTAATTATTATAACTCCGACTCTTTCTGGGGGGCTCAGTGGACACTAAATACCCTTTGGCACCTGGTATATCCGGAAGTTTCCGAAGAATTCATCAATTCCATGCTCACCATGTACCAGGATGGTGGATTGATACCGCGTGGGCCTTCAGGAGGGAATTATACTTTTGTGATGACCGGAGCATCTTCAACCCCGTTTATTGCCAGCGCCTGGCAAAAGGGAATACGGGGCTTTGATCCTGAAATGGCCTATGAGGGGATGAAAAAGAACCATCTTCCAGGCGGTCTGATGAGTAAAGCCGGTTATGAACATGAAACCAACAAGGGCGGTGGAATTGAATACTATATGGACAGGGGCTATGTGCCGGAAGGAATTGAAGCAAGAGGCTTTCATCTTGACGGGGCAGGCATGACTTTGGAATATGCCTATCAGGACTGGTGCCTGGCCCAAATGGCAGATGCACTTGGAAAAGACCGGGACAAGGAAAGATTTCTGGCAAGATCACGGAACTATCGGAATCTTTATAATCCGTCGACCGGATGGATGCGCCCTAAAAACATGGACGGCATCTGGATTGAACCCTTTGAGCCGCTTAACTCAGAAGGTTTTGTGGAATCTAATGCCGCCCAGATGACCTGGTTCGTCCCTCATGACGTAAAAGGACTGGCTGAGTTAATGGGAGGTTATGAAGCGCTTACTGACAAGTTGAACAGAAGCTTCGAGAGAGCCCGGCCGGTAGATTTTGTAGACAGCGATTCCTGGGTCAATTACAGCAACCAGCCTTCCATGCAGATGGCCCATATCTTTAATTATTCTGAAGCTCCCTGGCTTACTCAGTACTGGACCCGGCAGGTTATTGAAACTTCATTCAGCGGAGTTACGCCCCAATCGGGATACAATGGGGATGAAGACCAGGGATTGATGGGTGCTTTATCGGTTTTGATGAAAACCGGCTTGTTTGAACTACATGGGGGAGCGGCCAAAAAACCATTTTATGAGATAGGGAGCCCCATCTTCGACAAAATAACCATATACCTGAATAATGATTACTATCCGGGCGAAAAATTTGTTATTGAAACCTTTAATAATAAAGAAGAAAATTATTATATTCAAGGCGCCTCATTGAATCATTCACCCCATAACAAGCCATTTATATTGCATGAAAAGGTGATTAAAGGAGGTAAACTGGAATTACGGATGGGAGGTAATCCAAATAAATCATGGGGAGAACACTCTCCCTCCAATTTGTTATCGAATTGAAATATTATTGTCCAAAATACTTCTCATATGTCAATAAGGAAAAACATCAAAGAGATTGTAGGGTTTATGGCCACAGCTCTGATTTCTGTTTTTTACGCGCAAGCCGATGGCCAGAATCAATCCCGGAAGCCAAACATCCTCTGCATCATGGTAGATGACCTTGGCTACGGGGACCTATCATATACCGGAGCCGAAGATCTTCATACCCCAAACATAGACCGCTTGTTTGAAAACGGTATGGAGTTCACCGATTTCTACGCCAACTGTACGGTTAGCTCGCCTACACGTGCAAGCCTGATAACAGGACGCTACCCTGATCTGGCTGGTGTTCCTGGAGTTATCCGTACCCACGAGACCAACAGTTGGGGTTATCTCAGAGAAGACCTGGTTACCCTCCCGCAGATGCTGAACAAAGCCGGCTATCATACCGCTATTATCGGGAAATGGCACCTGGGCCTGGAGCCACCCAATATCCCCAATGAAAGGGGATTTGATTATTTTAAGGGATTTCTGGGTGATATGATGGACGACTACTGGACCCACCTCAGGCACGGAAATAACTACATGCGTGAGAACAGGAAAGAGATAAACCCAAAGGGCCATGCTACCGACTTGTTTTCCGAATGGTCTGTGGATTATCTTGAAAATGCCAAAGATAAGGAGTCTCCCTTTTTTCTTTATCTGGCCTATAATGCACCCCACTTTCCCATACAACCTCCGGAAGAATGGTTTGAGAAAGTGAAAAAGAGGGAACCGGATATTTCGGAAAAACGCGCCAAAAATGTAGCTTTTGTGGAACATCTGGATGCAGGTGTTGGCCGGGTTTTGACTGCCCTTAGAGAAGAAGGGCTGTATGACAATACACTCATTATTTTCACCTCCGATAACGGCGGCAGCCTCCCCCACGGAGCTTCCAACGGACCACTGAGAGGCGGAAAACAGGATATGTATGAAGGCGGCATCAAGGTACCTACCGTTTTTACCTGGGAAAATACCATTGAATCCGGCTCCAGGTGCGAAAATCGGGGGCTTATTATGGATATCTTTCCTACCCTTTGCGAAGTTGCCGGTGTGGATATCAACCATGAGATTGACGGGGTGAGTTTGTATCCCAGCCTTATAGGAAAAGACCAGAACACGGATGAGCGTGTTGTTTACTTTGTACGCCGGGAAGGACACAGATACGGGGGTCTTGCTTATTATGCAGCAATGAAGGGAAAATATAAACTGCTTCAGAATACCCCTTATGAATCTATGCAGCTTTTCAATATCGCGTCCGACCCATACGAGAGATGGCCGCTTGACGAAAGCAACAATGCCTTTGGTGAGCTGAAAGACAGCCTGACTCAGCATATCCGAAAAACAGGGGCCATTCCCTGGCAAAAGGAATAAATAAATGTTTTATTTTATAAAAATCATCAGTTATGAAAAATTTCCCTACAAAATCAATCGCACTGGCCGGCGTACTTTCGTTAGGTATTCCGGGCCAGCAAAGTTCATTTGCAGCCGAGAAAGAAAAACCCGAACGCCCGAATTTCGTGGTCATATTTGCCGATGATCTGGGCTATGGAGATCTGGGTGTCTTCGGACATCCCACCATCAGCACACCCAACCTGGACAAGATGGCTCATGAAGGTCAAAAATGGACCAATTTTTACGTTGCTGCACCGGTGAGCACACCCAGCCGTGCAGGATTGCTAACCGGAAGGTTACCCATCCGCTCAGGCATGTGCAGTGATGAGCGGCGCGTGCTGTTCCCGGATTCCGAGGGTGGACTGCCGCAAAGTGAAGTGACCATTGCCGAAGCCCTTAAAGGAAATGGCTATCGTACAGCAGCAGTAGGCAAATGGCACCTGGGTCATAAGACACCTTACCTGCCTACCGATCACGGGTTTGAAAGTTATTTTGGCATTCCTTATTCCAATGACATGGATAAGGTAAGGGGTACCGATGATCATTTTACCCTGGCAGAAAATGAGCGGTATCAGGCCTATGATGTTCCCCTGATGCGAGATGAGGAAATCGTGGAAAGACCAGCGGACCAACGAACCATTACAAAGAGATATACCGAGGAGGCAGTGGAAAAGATCAGGGATTTCGACGATGAACCCTTCTTTGTTTATCTGGCCCATTCGCTGCCACACATCCCCCTTTTCCGTTCCGGAGAATTTAAAGATGCTTCTTTGGCGGGAATTTACGGCGATGTGATTGAAGAAATTGACTGGTCGGTGGGGAGAGTCCTCGAGACCTTGAAACAAGAAGGCATTGCCGAGAACACGCTGGTGGTGTTTACTTCCGACAACGGACCCTGGCACATTTTCAAGACCCACGGGGGCTTTTCAGGCTTGCTTCGTGGCGCCAAAGGCGGAACCTTCGAAGGAGGCATGCGCGAGCCCACCATTTTCTGGTGGCCCGGTACATTAGAAAAAGGAGTGGTGATGGAAATGGGAACCACCATGGATCTGTTGCCCACATTTTGTGAGCTTTCAAACACAGAGTTACCCGATGACCGGGTATATGACGGGTATGATATTTCTCCCGTACTTATGGGACATGGAGAAACCCCACGTGATGTGGTATTTTATTACCGGGGAGAGCAGGTTTATGCCGTTAGAAAAGGAAATTATAAAGCCCATTTTGTCACCCAGAATGAGTACGGCAGTAAAACAGCCCATCCCATAACGGAAGAAGAACTAGAGATTGGCAGTGAACCAGTACGCCACGATCCGCCCCTGCTTTACAATGTTAACGTGGATCCCGAAGAAAAATACAACGTAGCGGATGAACATCCTGAAGTGATTGCTGAGATAAGGAAGATTCTGGAAGAACACCGCGAAAGCATCAAGCCGGTGGAAAATCAGTTGGAGAAATAGTGTTTTCTGCTATGAAAAATAATAACATCTGAACTATATGGTTCCGTAGAGACACGCCGCGGCGTGTCTCTACTTTAAATGAAATACCTATATCATGAGTTTCATTAATAGAAAACATTCGAGAATGATTGATTCGGAAAATTATAGTTTGAACCACACACATTGGTTCATTGGAATTGTATTATGTGCGTTTGTTTTGCTTTTGGGCTGTAATCGTCTATCTGATCAGGAAGAACAGTTTTTCAGCCAGGCTTCGGAGAATGCAAAATTAGCCAATGAGGGGTTGAGGCGAAGCAATCGTTATATGAATGCCTGGCTGGAAAAGGCAGATACCGAAACCGGATTAATACCCCGAAATTTAGGTGATTCCAGGGACATATGGAACGCCAAAGACGCCGCAGCCGACAATTATCCCTTCATGGTGCTGACGGCTTCCATTACCAACAACGAGCTGTACAAGGGAAGGCTTACAGATATGCTCCGGACAGAGGAGAGGCTGACCTCCCGCCTGGGCGCCCTTCCCGATACCTGGTCGTTTAAAAAGGATGATTTTGCGTCCGGGAGGCCTGACACTGCAGACATCATTTTTGGTGCTTCTGAATACATAAAAGACGGGTTGCTTCCTCTGACAGAGTGGCTTGGCGAGAGCGTCTGGAGCGATCGTATGTTGCATATGATGGATGACATATGGAAATATGCTTCTGTATCTACTGAATACGGGAAAATTCCTTCAGAGAATGTGGAGATTAACGGCGAGATGCTCCAGGCCCTTCCAAGGTTGTATTATATGAAAGATGAAGATAAGTATCTGGACTGGGCTGTGCGTTTGGGCAATTATTACCTTCTGGGTGATGGATACAAGTCTCTTTATCAGAAAGACATTAGACTGCGGGATCATGGCTGTGAGATTATTTCAGGACTTTGTGAACTGTATTGCTGTGTTTCTTTCTCCCGCTCCGATTTAAAAGAAAAGTATAAAGCGCCTTTATACCGGTTACTGGACAGGATTCTGGAGGTAGGGAGAAACCGGCACGGACTGTTCTATAATGTCGTCAACCTGAACAGTGAAGAAATCATTAATGAGGGAATAGCTGACACCTGGGGATATACCTTGAATGGTTATTTTACTGTATACTTGCTTGATGAGACTCAAAAATACCGCCAGCCAGTAATAAATGCATTTAACAACCTGCATCATTATGACGCTTATGACTGGGAAAGCGGCAGCGCTGACGGGTATGCTGATGCCATCGAAAGTGCCCTGAACCTTTACAACAGGGAACCTATGGGTCCAGTGGGGAAGTGGATGGATGATCAAACACAGATTATGTGGTCCATGCAGGACTCCAGCCACCGGGAAAATGCCTTGAAATGGAAAGACTCCGGCATCATTGAGGGCTGGCACGGTGACGGCAACTTTGCCCGAACCACCATCATGTATTGCCTTTGGAAAACCCAGGGCCTTACTGCAAAACCCTGGGATGAATCCCTGCAGTTCGGGGCAGTATCCGATACCAATACCCTGTACATATCCATCCGATCAGGTGAAGCATGGAATGGAGAGCTTATATTCGATTACAAAAGACATAAGAAAAATATGGGCCTGCCGCTTGATTATCCCCGCATCAACCAGTTCCCGGAGTGGTTTACCGTGGACAGAGACAAAAAATATCAGGTAACCCGTGTGAATGAAAATTCAACCAAAACCTATGAAGGAGAAGATTTACTGGATGGGTTGGATCTGAATCTTAAAGGAGGAGACTGGTATTATCTGAAAATAGAGAGAGTTGCAAATTGATTGGCAGGAAGAATTTAGTTTTATTGAATAAGATGAGGCATATTAAAATCTATGTGAATCCCTATGTTTTCTATGTGCCTATGGTGCGCCACGAAGCGTGCGTAAATATAATAAACCTATGTGGATGAAAGCTCC
>JAGXLC010000230.1 GCA_018334875.1 Bacteroidales bacterium
GTTTGGCCTACGAACCCCGGGATGGTTCGGTACCTATCACCTCCACAGGCTATTATTATGAGAGCGCCCGGATTATGAGGCAACTGGCGGATGTCTTGGACAAATCGGAGAAAGAGCAGGAGTATAGTCAGCTTGCCGGCCATATCAAGGAGGCTTTCAATGATACCTTTTTGAATAAAGAGGATTATAGCTATGGCTCCGGCTCTCAAACCAGCAATGCATTTCCACTTTATTTGGGAATAGTACCTGAAGACATTGAGGATAGAGTGGCCAATAGCCTGTCAGAACAGATCCGTGTTGAAGACAATGGATACATTCAGACCGGTATTATCGGGACTAAGGCATTGGTTCAGGCCTTGCCCCAATTTGGCAAGGATGAATTGCTTTATGACCTTGCTACCAACACCGAATTTCCGAGCTGGGGCTATATGATTGCCAAAGGAGCCACGACCCTTTGGGAACGCTGGGGCGGATACCGCTACTTCGATGCGGACATGAACTCCCTGAACCACATCATGTTTGGAAGTATCGACGAGTTTTTCTATAAGGACATCGGAGGCATTCGTCCCGCCAGTCCGGGTTATAAAGAAATGAGTATATCTCCTAAAATAGTTGGAGATCTGGATTTTGGAAAAGCTTCAACCCGGACCATTCGTGGAAAAGTTGCCTCATCATGGAAGAAACAAGGGGAATCCGTTATCTTTAATGTTACTGTACCCGGAAACAGTTCGGCCAAAGTGCGTATTCCCAAAGGGTCATTAAGCGGACCATTCAAAGTAACCGAATCGGGAAACATTATTTGGAAAGATGGACAATCTGCCGGTCAGGTCGATGGGCTCAATACAATCCGTGAACAGGAAGAGTGTTTTGAACTTGATATTGTTTCCGGTTCATACCGGTTTAAAATTTCCGGGTATAAACAGTAAGATGTAAGCCGATTTCAATGAATTTATATCATTAAAGATTGTATGATGCTAAAGATTTAATAAATTTATAACGATAAAAATGTTTGAAAATACGATTTTTTACACATACTTTTTTAAATAACTATCTGAATAAGAAATATTAATTAAAAACTATTAATTATGAGTAATACCGATAACATCAAAAAGGCATATGAAATTGCCAAACAGCAGTACAAGGAATTGGGCGTGGATACCGATCAGGCCCTTGAGAAACTCAGAGACCTTCAGGTCAGTATGCATTGCTGGCAGACCGATGACGTGGGTGGTTTTGAAACCCCTGAATCCGAGCTGGAAGGAGGCGGAATACAGGTAACGGGCAATTATCCCGGTAAAGCAAGGAGTTTGGAAGAGGTCCGTCAGGACTTGGACAAAGCCATGTCTCTGTTACCTGGCAAACAGAAAATAAACATCCATGCTATTTACGGAGATTTTGGGGGTAAATTGGTAGACCGCGATCAAATTGATGTTGAACATTTCCAGGGATGGATTGACTGGGCGAAAGAGCGAGGCATTGGCCTGGATTTCAATTGTACCTGTTTTTCTCACCCAAAAGCCGACGGCGGCTTTACCATTTCCAGCAAGAATGAGGAAATCAGAAAATTCTGGATCAAGCACATCAAACAATGCAGAAAAATAGGTGCAGCCATGGGAGAACAAACCGGCATACCTTCCATACACAACCTTTGGATTCCCGACGGATCAAAAGACACACCGATTGACAGATATACCCATCGCAAGCTTCTGAAAGAATCACTTGACGAAATTTTTTCGGAAGACTACCCCAGAGAACATTTGAAAGACTCCATTGAAAGTAAATTATTTGGTATCGGTGCAGAGGCTATGACCGTGGGTTCATACGATTTTTATCTGCCATATGCTGCAACGAACAACAAATTAATATGCCTGGATAACGGACATTACCATCCAACTGAGGAAGTGGGAGATAAAATATCGGCTGCTTTGCTTTTTGTTGATGAACTGATGCTCCATGTTACCCGGGGAGTGAGATGGGACAGCGACCATGTGGTTACCCTGAATGAGGATGTACGGCAAATTGCCCAGGAGACAATACGTGCTGATGCTTTGAACCGGGTCAATGTAGGGCTTGACTTTTTCGATGGCAGCATCAACCGTATCGGAGCCTATGTTATCGGCACCCGTGCAGCCCAACAGGCATTCCTGTTTGCATTGCTTGAGCCTACCGATAAGCTAAGACAATATGAGGAAAATGAAAATTATTTTGAACGGCTCGCCATGCTTGAGCTGTTGAAGTCCAAGCCATTTGGCGCTGTATGGGACTACTATTGCCTGAGCAATGATGTTCCGGTAAGCGAGGATTATATTACCAGCATCCAGCAATACGAGAAGGAAGTGTTGTCCAAGCGCTAGTACATGTTTATGGAAATGAGTTTGTCCATAAAGTCCTACATGTTCTTTCGTGATTTCCTTTGTGTTCCTCAGTGGTTGATATTATATGTTTGAACCACAGAGTTCCACGGAGAACAAATATGGAGTAACACAGAGGTAATTTATACGAATTTGAAAGGTCTTTTGACTTTATGGACAGACTCATCCTTTAAACAATTTATTAAGAGACTAACTTATGAGTTTATCTAGATTAAATCTAAGGAAATTAGCCTCACTGTTTATCATCACCTTTTCTTTATCCGTGATATTCATCTTTTTTATAAGCCCGCATGCCTTAAAAGCTGATGAACCGGAATCTTATGAGCAGTTGAAGGAAGGATTTCAGGATCCGGATCCTGCCAGGTGGGGAGAAGTGCCGCTGTGGTGGTGGGAAGGGGCGCCACTGAGCAAAGAACGCATTACTTGGCAGCTTGAGACTTTGGCTGAACAAGGCGTTAAGTCCGTTTGTCCGATCCAGCGTTCCCCGGGGCGCTGTGATCCCAAATCGTTCAGTCCCGAGTGGTGGGATATGCTGGAATATGCACATAAAGAATGCAAACGGTTGGGTATGTCACTATGGGCTTATGATCAGGTTGGTTACGGCCATTACGGGTGGCTGGAAAAAGCAGCCGCTAAAATCAAGGATTCTCCTGTAAAACAGATTGAATTTATCAGCAGGGAAGTTGACGGCGATGCTACAATAACCCTTGATCTGCCGTCAGGTGAATTGCTTGACGCCGTTGCTTATGAGATGGAGGCAGGCCAAGCTGGTGAGCCAACAGTTCATGATCTTACCCCCATGGTGGATGATGGAATGCTGAAATGGGAAGCTCCCTCAGGAGGGTGGAAAATCGCCATATCCGTTGTGAGTCCTTTTAAGGGATTTTACCTGCAGGAAGCAGCGACCGATACATTTCTGAATATGTTATATGGAGAGATTGAACAAAGGGTAGGGAACGAGTCGATGGGCTCCAGTTTTGCCGGTGTGTTTCAGGATGAGCATCCTCCCACCCCAAGGGATCTGTATACTGAAGAGCTCGCAGAGTTATTCCGCGAGCGTAACGGTTATGAGATTGGGAAAGCCATTCCCGCCCTTCATTTTGACGTGGGCAAGAAAACCCCCAAATACCGCCTTGATTTTTATGATACTTACCTGGAGCTAATAGAGGAGACTTACTGGCAACGCGTGTTTGACTGGACCGAGGATCGGGGAATTCTTTTCAGTCATGACAACTGGGGACGAAATAATATTTACAGACAGAGCCAGGGATATATCGATTATTTCCGCACCCAACGCTGGTTTTCTGCTCCTGGTTTCGATGATTCCGGGCTGCGCCCCATAAAGGAGCGCAATTATTATGATACCAAAATTGCCGCTTCGATTGCACGCTTATATGACCGATCCCGGGTGTGGGACGAAGCCTTTCACAGCTCCGGATGGGGTCGCACAACCGAACAGACCATGGACTGGCTCACGGCTAATTATGCTTTTGGAGCCAACCTCTATGATGAACATGGTCTCTACTATTCAACCAATGCAAGCACGTGGGAACATGCAGCACCGGACCCTCATTGGCGGCAACCTTACTGGCGCTATTACAATCACCTGTCCGAATGGGTTTCAAGAATGAGCTACCTGATGTCCCAGGGCAACCATGTGGTGGATGTGGCGGTTCATTATCCGGTGGTAAGCCTCCTGGCTGAAACAACCCCCGGGGAGTCCGGCCCCGATTATAATACTTACATGGATTTATCGCGGACAATTTATAACGAGGGAATGGATAATGACATCATTGATGATCATTCCATTCTAAGGGGTGAAATTCAGAATGGCACCCTTAAGGTCGGAGGCAATAATTACCAGGCCCTGGTGTTCGGACCAGAGGAGACCGTTCGACGCTCGGTTATCGAAAAATCCCTGAAGTTGGCAAATAGTGGCGGAACGGTCATTTTTTACGGGGAACTTCCCACCCATTCAACGGAAGCTGGCCGTGATGATCCTGCTCTTGCTTCGCTTCTGTCCCGATTATTTGGTAGCAGCCCGGAGGGGCTTTCTCAAACGCGCTCCACTGTTCATCAGTTTGATTCCGGGGGCGAGGCGGTTTTCCTGCCTGCTGTTGCGGAGAAGATTCCAGCCCTGTTAACCACCCACATATCAAGGGATGTTATTACCAACGGAGGAGATGTCTTTATGGCTCACCGACGGGTAGGAGAGACGGATATTTATCTTTTTCAGAATACTCAGCAGGAAGCAATGACACTCCAGGCCAGACTTCGCGCGGATGGGGTTCCGGAGCGCTGGGGTCCTATGACAGGCAATGCCGAACCTGTTGATGCTTTCCACCGTAAAGACGGATATACACACATTACCCAGAGCATCCGCGGCAATACAGCGACATTGGTGGTTGTGCGCCCCGGTAAACTTCAGGAAGGAAAAAATCCGTCAGCTTTTGCCCGTGGAGAAAAAAAATCGTTATCAGAGGATTGGGAATTTTCTGTGATTCCCACCCGTGATAACCAGTGGGGAGAATTTCGCTGGCCCCCGTCGGAGGATAAGATTGGTCCGGAGATCCGGCAGTTACGCTATCGCGAAGAAGGTGATACACCGGGTACGAAGCAAGGATGGCACCGGCCCGGTTTTAATGATAAGCGTTGGAGCAAAACCATTTATAGCATGGGCCCGCATTGGCTAAGCCTTACTTCGGTACCGGAAGAGGCAGAGATCATTCCTAAAGTGAGGAATGAGACGGAAAACATAGCTACGGGGGAAAAAGTCTCCCTTCCGCGTCAATCCTTGGAATGGGAAGAAGTCACCTTTTCAAAAACCATTGGACGGGGCCGGCCTGTTGGCTGGGGAGGCCACTCTGGCTATCCTGATGGCCATATGGATAAGGATTTTATTGATCTTCCGGAGGGACGTAAGATTTTATTCACACGCATACGCTCGCCAAAAAGGCAACGGGTGGGCCTCCATATTGCCCTGCGTAATTCCCGGCCGAAATTGTGGGTAAATGGTGAGCAACAACCCGTAGAAGGGGCGGTTGGCAATTTACCTTTGCAGGAAGGTGTGAATACGGTACTTTTGGATGTTCCCGATGGTGGCCGTGGAATGCTCTACGTACAGGATGCACCGCCATCAGCAACTTCCCTGGAGGAAGCAAGTGAGGGTGTGGTGATGCCTGATTTTACAGATGCCCATTGGATATGGCATGGTAACACAGATGCCAGTTATTTTCGAAAAACGTTCACTCTTGATCAAAGACCCCAGGAGGCCAGACTTGCCATTACGGCTTATACCGGATATCAGTTATTTATCAACGGGGAGAAAGTCGAGGAAGAAATTGGCCCCTGGGCTCACTGGGATCAGCCCGAATTGTTCAATATAACCTCTCATCTTCGGGAAGGCAAAAACACCATTGCTATTTGGGGGCAATTTTATGCCGGCCAGCATCACCAATCCGGGATACCTGCCGGAAACAGGGCTGTAGCAATGGCCATAAAATACCGTACGCCGGACGGAACAGAGGAGACCCTGGTGACGGATAATAACTGGAAAGCTACAACTGAAGAATATGACGGTTGGCAGGAAGTACAATTTGATGCCGGCGAATGGCAGCCAGTGACAGTCAAGGGCCAGATGGGTGATGATCCATGGGGTGACGGGTTGCTGGCGAACCTCAGAACTGTTACCACACCCCAGCGACCGCTCTCGGTAAATTTGTCCTCCCCCTATTTGCAAGTGTTTAAGGAAGGGCCTCAGGTGGTTTATGATGTCAAACCCCGCGATGCTAGGCGAGTTGGATGGTATCGATTCGAAGCTCCCCCAGGTTTGAGTAAAGTGGATCTGCATTGCAATGTCAAGGGCCGGGCTTGGGTAAACGGTCAGGATGTGCCGGTGCGGAATGGGGTGATCCGGATCAGCGAACCACCGGTAAAAGTTTCCACTGTCGCTCTTCGTCTGGATATGGACCAGGGAGAATATGCGGGTGCAGCTTTTTCAAACCCGCCGAGCCTGACTTTGGAAGAAGGATTGATTCAGACAGGAAAATGGGCTGATTATGCCTTGCCAACCTATTCCGGCATTGGAGTTTATTCTCAGAAGGTTGAATTTACCCGTGAAGAGGCTGAAAAACAAATTGAACTTGATTTGGGAAAAGTACTGGTAGCTGCGAAAGTTTTGGTGAACGGTGAATCGGC
>JAGXLC010000231.1 GCA_018334875.1 Bacteroidales bacterium
AGGCAATAAGTCCGAAAGATATTTCTTAAAAGAAGTCGGGGATGATTTATATAAAACAGGTTGGAAGAAATTGGCATTGCATCCAAAGAAAAAGGGGATGCCTCTTCAGAGACAGCCCCTTTAACAATTTATGGACGGTTTTATTGTTATCTTGTTTTTTCAAGATAGCTAATGATTTTTTCGGCGATATTCTCTGGGACATACCCGAGTTTTTCATCCAGCACATTGGCTGGTGCTGAGTAGCCAAAATGTTCCATGCCGAATATCTCTCCGTTCTGTCCGACCAGGCCCCTGAGACTTGCCGGCAGACCTGCCGTAACACCAAATATAGGTTTGTCATTGGGCAATACCTCTTTCTGGTAATCCTGGGATTGCTGTCTGAATAACCCTTCAGAAATGGCTGAAACCAATCTGGCTTTGATGTTTTTTTCCTTTTCCAAAATCTGGGCTGCATCATACATGGTGGAAACTTCAGAGCCGTTTCCTACCAGAATGACGTCCGGGTCCGTCCCGGGTTCGTATACGATATAGGCGCCTTTTCTGGCTTTCCGGGCAACTGAGAATCTGGAGTCACCATTGGCGGGCAGACCCTTAACCTTTTGCCGGGAAAGAATCAGACAGGTTGGCGAATCGAGGTTTTCAAGTGCCATTTGCCAGGCCGTAACTGTTTCTGCTGAATCGGCGGGCCTTAATGCCAATATGCTGTTCTTTCCCGAATGATTTTTCAGTTGTTCCATCAACCGGATTTGGGCTTCCTGTTCCACCGGCTGATGGGTGGGACCATCTTCGCCTACCCTGAAAGAGTCGTGGGACCATATATAGATCACCGGAAGTTCCATCAGGGCAGCCAGGCGTACAGCCGGTTTCATATAATCCGAGAATACGAAAAAGGTACCGCAGGCGGGTATGACCCCACCGTGTAGTGCCATTCCGTTCATCAGTGCCGACATGGTCAGCTCGGATACGCCTGCCTGCAGGAAGGCACCGGAGAAATCTCCTTTCTGAAATGCCTGAGTACCCTTGAGGTAACCCTCCGTCTTATCGCTTCCACTAAGATCGCCCGAGGCGACGATAAGGTTTTCCACATTGTTAACCAGCTTCGACAGCACATAACCCGAGCTGTTGCGGGTGGCATCATCTCCTTCAGGCTCCAGGGAATCAAAGTCGAAATCGGAGACATCCAGCTTCAGGAATTTTTCCAGTTTTTTGGACAGTTCCGGATTGTCCTTTGCCCATTGTTTCTGGGTTTCTTTTCTATTCCGGGTTTCTTTGCGTTTGTTTTCAATAACTTTCTTATAGTATTCGGCCACTTCCGGATAGGTTTCGAATGGATTTTCCGGGTCTCCGCCGAGTTTTTCCACGGTTTTTTCAAAGGAAGCTCCTGCTTTACTCAGGGGCTTGCCGTGTGTGGAGACCTGGTGCTCGAAGCTGTTGCCCTCTTCATCTACTGCTCCTTTGCCCATAACTGTTCTGCCAATAATGAGCGTGGGTTTTTCAGTTTCTGCGTTGGCTTCCTTAAGCGCATTTCGTATTTGGTCATGGTCATGACCGTCGATGGTGATCACGTGCCAATGCCACGATTCATATCTTTTTCCGGTGTCTTCAGAGGTGACCACATTGGTCTTTGTAGAAAGCTGGATATCATTGGAGTCGTAAAACATGACCAGGTTGCTGAGTCCCAGGTGACCTGCTATCCGGGCGGTACTGTGGGATATTTCTTCCTGGATGCCTCCGTCGGAAACGTAAGTATAAATGGTATGATTCATCCAGTCTCCGAAACGGTGTGTCAGGAATTTTTCAGCTATGGCTGCCCCTACGGCAGATGAATGTCCCATGCCAAGGGGGCCGGAGGTGTTCTCTATCCCTTTTTCAGGTTCAAGCTCCGGATGCCCTGGTGTGGGGCTTCCCCACTGCCGGAAATTCATGAGCTCTTCTTTTTTGAATGTTCCTATCAGATGGAGGATGGAATATAACCCTGCCGACAGATGGCCCGGATCCAGGAAAAACCTGTCTCTAAACGGCCAGGCCATGTCATCGGGGTCAAAATTTAAAAACTCTGAATAGAGGATATGCATAAAATCCGCTCCTCCCATTGGCCCCCCGGGGTGACCCGATTTGGCCCTTTCAACCATGGCGGCGGATAATACCCTCAGGTTGTCTGCAGCTTTCATTGAAACGTCTGAACTCATATATTTTTATTTTTTAAGGATTAATTTACATGATCTGGGTATATCCCTCAATTATCTCTCCTGTTCAGAAGAAAGATAAAGTTCTGCGGGAGTATCTTTACCCGGATTGTTATACAATTAACAGATGCAAGGATACAAAATAAATCGTGTAAATAATAATGTTTTAAGTTAATTCCTCTTCAATAAACTGACCCAGTTTTAGATATTTTGCATACAGACTGCTGTATAGATTTGCTTTATGGCTGTCGGGCCGGTATTCCTGATCGAAGCCCTTGCCCATCTTTTGTTGTGCTTCATCGAACGACTTATAAATGCCACCCACCACAGAGGCGGCCATAGCTGATCCCAGAGCTGTTGCCTGTTCAGATTTGGCCACTTTAATGGGCATATTCAGCACGTCGGAGAGTACCTGCATAACAAACGGGGACTTTTTGGCCACCCCACCCATGGCAATGATACCGTCGATACGGGCGCCTTCCTCTCTGAGACGCTCTACGATCGCTTTTGCTCCATAGGCTGTGGATTCAACCAGTGCTTTGAATATCCTCGGAGCGTCCGATCCAAGGGTTAACCCGGTGATGGCTCCTTTGAGCATCTGGTTGGCATCCGGCGTGCGGCGACCATTTAGCCAGTCCACTGCCAGCAGTGTGGATTCTTCCACCGGTATCTTTTCTGCTTCACGGGTTAATTCAGGGATGATCTTTTCTGAGATCTCATCGGAAAGTCTGCGCCGGGACTCTTCATCAAGCGCTTTGGTGTTCATTAAAATATTCTCCACGGGCCACATCAGCACTTTTTTGAACCATGCATACACATCGCCGAATGCCGATTGACCGGCTTCCAGGCCTATCATGTCGGGTATAATGGAGCCGTCCACCTGGCCGGCAATGCCTCTTAAACGGTGGTCCTGAATATCATCCTTTGGCGCTACCATTACATCACAGGTAGATGTGCCAATGATTTTGGTCAGGTAGTAAGGTTTTATTTCTCCTCCGATGGCTCCCAGATGGGCATCGAATGCTCCAACACCCACTGCCACATCGGTGCTCAAGCCAAGTTTTTGCGCCCATTCTTCCGAAAGATTGCCAAATTTGACATCGCTGGTAAAGGTTTCCGTGTATAATTTCTCTCTTAAGCCTTTCAACAGGGGATCCAGTTTAGCAAGAAATTTTTCAGGCGGGAGGCCACCCCAGCTTTCGTGCCACATAGCTTTGTGGCCTGCTGCGCAGCGGCTCCTTTTAATCTGATGGGGGTCGTTTACACCGGTGAGCAGGGCCGGAATCCAGTCACAAAGTTCTACCCAGGAATAGGCTGATTGCTTTATTTTTTCATCTTCCCTAAGCACATGCAGGATCTTCGCCCAGAACCACTCGCTGGAGTAAACCCCTCCTTCGTATTTGGTATAGTCTTCTCCTCCCCAGTTTTTGGCCAGATCATTGATCTCTTCCGCTTCTTTAACAGAAGTGTGGTCTTTCCACAGGATGAACATGGCGTTGGGGTTCTCTTCGAATTCTTTTTTCAGAGCAAGGGGATTTGACTGTCTGTCAACGGCTACAGGGGTCGAGCCGGTCGTATCGGCAGTGATTGCCACCACATTTTCTGCAACACCTTCTGGCGCTTGCTTCAATGCTTCGCGCACCGAGGTTACCAGTCCCTCTTTATAATCCATCGGGTGGTGCCGGAATTGGGTCTGTGCAGCATCACAGTATTTGCCTTCTTTCCACCGGGGATACTCGAAAACAGCATTGGCCACTTCTTCACCGTTCCCGGTATTGACTATGATCGTCCTTACCGAGTCGGTACCGTAGTCTATTCCTATTGTATATTTATCCATATCAATTGTATTTTAGTACCGTACCGGTCAAATTCTTGTTTTTTGGCAAAATTTGCCCGGTACGGTAGGGTTTCATTCATTTCTGACCATAATAGGCATTTTTTCCGTGTTTTCTAAGATAATGCTTATCCAGTAAATGTTGGTCAATGGGCTGTCCGTTCCCAAGCATTTCTGTACGGAAGGCCATTTTGGCTATTTCCTCGAGGACTACAGCATTATGTACAGCTTCATGGGCATCTTTACCCCATGTGAACGGGCCATGACCATTCACATTCACCGCAGGCATAGCATCCGGATTCATGCTTTGAAAAGTTTCTGCAATGACTTTTCCTGTATTGGCTTCATAGTCCTTGTCCACCTCTTTTTGTGTTAATTTGCGGGTACAAGGGATAGCCCCGTAAAAATGATCGGCATGGGTAGTGCCGTAAGCCGGAATGTGTTTGCCGGCCTGGGCCCAACTTGTAGCCCATTCGCTGTGCGTATGAACAATTCCGCCGATGTTTTTGAATTCCCGGTATAACACAGTATGGGTCGGAGTATCGCTGGAGGGCTTCAGCCGGCCTTCCCTGACATTTCCTTCCAGATCCACGACCACCATATCATCGGGTTTCATATCTTCATAGGAAACCCCGCTGGGTTTGATGACAAGCAGTCCTTTTTCCCGGTCAATACCGCTTACATTTCCCCATGTCAGAATGACGAGTTGATGTTTTACCAGATCCAGATTGGCCTGACAGACTTGTTCTTTTAATTTCCCGAGCATAATACACCGAAGTTTTGATTAAATGCCTCTTGCCAGATGATGGTATATTTCATTCCATCTCAGTTCTTTTTTGAAATCCGAAATGGATGTATTTTCGTCAATCAGCAGAAATTCAATACCGGCCATTTCGGCAAAATTTTCAAGGTATTCATCATCAATGGTCATACTAAAGGCAGTATGATGGGCGCCGCCGGCATGAATCCAGGCTTCCGCAGCCTTTTTGAGATCGGGCTCGGGTTCCCAGGCTACCCGGGCTACCGGTAAGTTAGGCAATGACGGTATTTCTGTCACATTCACCTTATTGGCCACCATACGGAAACGGTTGCCCATATCCATAACCGAAACGTTGATTCCCGGGCCCGTTGGAACGCTGAATACCAGGCGGGCAGGGTCATCTTTCCCGCCTATAGACAGGGGATGAACCTCAAGCGACGGTTTCTCTCTGCTTAATGAAGGGCATACTTCCAGCATATGGGCACCCAGAACTTTCATGTTGCCGGGTTCCAAATGGTAAGTATAGTCCTCCATAAAGGAGCTACCGCCTTCCAGACCGGTTCCCATTACCTTGACCGCCCGTAAGAGGGCTGCTGTTTTCCAGTCACCTTCCGCTCCAAAACCGTAGCCTTCAGCCATCAGCCTTTGAACAGCCAGGCCGGGTAACTGCACCAGACCATGCAGGTCCTCAAAGTTTGTGGTAAATCCTTTAAAATCTCCATCTTCAAGAAAAGCCTTCATGCCGATCTCTATTCGGGCCGCTTCTCTTAAGGAATTGAATTTATCCTTCTCTTTTTGAACAGAAGGATCTATTTGGTAAATATCCCCGTACTGTTCCACAAGCCTGTCGACATCTTTATCTTCGACCTGGTTTACATAGTTGACCAGCTCACCAATACCGTAGCCTGCCACATCATATCCCATCTGCTGTTGAGCAGCCACCTTATCTCCTTCTGTAACTGCTACATTACGCATATTATCCCCAAAACGGGCAATTTTTGCGCCCTGGGCATCGTGCCAGGCGCATGCAGTGCGGGACCATACTGCCAATTTCCTGATCACTTCTTCATCCTGCCAGTGGCCCACAATGACTTTTCTGTTCTGGCGCAACCTCGAGGCCATAAAACCGAATTCTCTGCCTCCGTGAGCCGATTGGTTCAGGTTCATGAAGTCCATGTCGATTTCCGACCAGGGAATATCCCGGTTGTATTGGGTGTGTAGGTGGACATAAGGTTTTTTCAAAGTCTGCAGTCCGGCCATCCAGATTTTGGCCGGGGAGAAAGTGTGCATCCACATGATCAGACCCACGCAATGATCCGACTCATTGGCGGCCATACACAATTTTTTTATTGCTTCGGAATTTGTCATTACAGGCTTATAGACGACTTTGACAGGTATATTGGAGGCATCATTCAATGCCGCGGTAATTGCCTGAGCATGGTCTGCCACCTGTTTCAGCGGACCTTCGCCGTATAAATGCTGGCTTCCTGTAATAAACCAGACTTCATAATTGTTAATATTGGTCATAATTCCATTTGTTTTTAATTATACAAATCCATTTATATTTCAAAACCATATCCTTTTTGCACCAGCTCGTTATACTTTTCTTCATTGAACTTATACAGGTAAGCTCCTTTCTTGGAATTGCGCTTATCCTTTTCCTCAAGTCTTTCAAGAAAATCATGGGAAAGGAGCTTTTTCCTGAAATTTCTCTTGTCCATCTTTCTTTGATGAATTGCTTCGTATAAA
>JAGXLC010000232.1 GCA_018334875.1 Bacteroidales bacterium
GGGAACCCCATGAAGATAAATAGTGTTTGTCCATAAAGTCAAGGAGATTTGAAAGAGTCTCGTCTAGAATGTTCGCTGGCAAGGCTTGCGAGTTTTGAATGCCAGGAGTTTACTTGATGTAATTGACTGGCATGAAAAACGAGCGTAACGCAGCCAGCGGATATTATAGACAGACTCTAAATAGAAGCACGCTTTTCCGGGTCTCTCCGAAACGCTGTTTTATTTATTATTCCTGATATTCCCCGGAAAAAACAACATTTCTTAAAAAAAATTCTTATAATCCAATTTTATTGGACTATGCTTTTGTACATTTGATTATAAAGGCTGGGTATAACCATAATACCTAAATAACTGTTTAGCTTCGATAAAAAAGGACTTTCCCGGGTGAGCGGGTCTTAATGAAGCATAAAAACTTAAGAAAATCATATATACTTTTTAATTCCCGTTTGAACAATGAAAAACAACCTTTTTCCGCCTGAAATAATACGCCAGACCACCGAAAGTCTCTTTGTGGAAAGGCATACCCGCAGCAGGGTGCTGTATATTTCGGTGCTCGGTATGGTGATTCTGATATTTTCCTCATTGCCTTTCATAAACATTTCCGTCACCACACAGAGTCATGGGATTATTCGCTCCGAGAAAGAAAACAACAGCATTTCATCAGCTTACCACGGGCGAATCGAACGGATCAATATTCAGGAAAATCAACCAGTATCCGAGGGCGATACACTGATTGTGCTCAATACTTCAGGCATCGATGAAGAAATCGAATGGTACGATCAACAAATCAACAAGAACAGCCTTTACATCCGGGAGTTACAAAAACTTCTCAACGGAGGAAAAAATCTTCAAACCCGCCTTTATCAGAGTAATTATCTGGAATATCAGACCAATGCCAGAAAATATGAACACGATCTGAACAATGCCGAAAAAGATTATCGGGTTCATCAAAAACTTTATGTTCAAGAAGTTATACCGGAAATGGAATTTGAAAAGAAGAGATACCGGTACGAACAAGCTTCCAATGCCTATATGGTCTATAAAAGGCAGTCCAGCCTGCAGTGGCAAAATGAGCTGGAAAGGTTACGTTTACAAAAACAGGAGCATCAGTCGAAAATGGAAAGGCTGAAAAAAGAAAAGCAGCAATATATCATCACTTCACCGGTTACTGGCATAATTACCCAATTTTCCGGAGTCCGGAGAGGCAATTTCCTGGTGCCCAATCAGACGGTAGCCCTGATCTCTCCGAATCAGAACCTGCTGGTAGAATGCTACCTTTCTCCTGCTGATATTGGCTATATCAGAGACAGCATGAACGTCCGCTTTCAGTTCGATGCCTTTAACTACAATCAATGGGGGCTTGGTGAAGGGAAAGTTATGGATGTTTCCAATGACATCATCACCCGGAATGAGCAACCCGTTTTTAAGGTAAGATGTACGCTGGAAACCCGGGAGCTTCGGTTAAAGAACGGATACAGGGGAAAATTGAAAAAAGGCATGACGCTGACGGCCCGATTTCTGATCACCGAGCGCAGCTTGTTTCAGCTCCTCTATGATAAGATAGACAAATGGTTGAATCCAAAATTGGACAAATCCCTGGAATATTCATAAAATTGGAACAGTCAGATATGGGAATCAATGTTAAACAACACGACATCACGGATTGCGGAGCAGCTTGTCTGGCTTCCATTGCCTCCCATTACCGGCTTAAGCTTCCCATCTCAAGAATCAGACAGATGGCAGGAACCGATAAGAAGGGTACAAATGTGCTGGGGTTACTCAGGGCCGCGGAAAAACTTGGATTCACCGCAAAAGGCGTAAAGGGTAAGATGGAAAGCATTCCTAAAATACCCCTTCCCGCCATTGCCCATGTTATTGTTGACAAGGTATTGCATCACTATGTAGTGATTTATAAAGCCACTGACAAGGCAGTGGAAATAATGGATCCCAGGGAAGGGAAAATGAATAAGCTGAGCAAAAGGGAATTCGCAGAACAATGGACTGGAGTACTGGTGTTAATGGTTCCCAATGAAGATTTTCGCAAGATGAACATGAAGGTCTCGAACTTTGCCCGGTTCCTGTTTCTGCTCAGTCCGCACAAAAGCATTCTTCTACAGGCCTTGTTCGGGGCCATCATTTATACACTTCTGGGACTGTCCACTGCCATATACATCCAGAAAATTACAGACCATGTGCTGGTCGATGGCAATCGAAACCTCCTGAACCTACTAAGCCTTGCCATGGTTTTTATCCTCTTTTTCCAGATCTTCATCGGCGTTACCAAAACCATATTCACACTCCAAACAGGGCAGAAGATCGATGCGCGACTCATTATGGGTTATTACAAACACCTATTGAAGCTTCCTCAGCGCTTTTTCGATACCATGCGCGTGGGTGAGATCATATCACGGATCAACGATGCAGTAAAAATACGGCATTTCATCAACGATACGCTGATTACGCTTATCGTCAACATTTTCATCATCCTATTTGCCTTCGGATTGATGTTCATTTACAACTGGAAGCTCGCCCTGATCGTAGCCATCATACTTCCCCTTTACCTGCTGACTTACTCCATTACCAACCGTTTAAACAAAAAGCAGGAACGGAAAATCATGGTAAACGGTGCCGAAGTGGAAAGCCAGCTTGTAGAATCTCTGAATTCGGTGAAAACGATCAAACAATTCGGACTGGAAAACCATACGAACCTCAAAACGGAAACACGGTTTGTCAACCTGCTCCGTTCGATCTATACTTCAGGATTAAATTCCGTTTTTTCCTCCAATACCTCGGAATTTCTAAACCGTTCCTTCACCATCATCCTTTTGTGGGTTGGCTCCTATTTTGTAATTGACCGGTTGATCACTCCGGGAGAGCTGCTCTCCTTTTATGCACTGATCGGCTATTTTACCGGTCCGGCCATTGCACTGGTGGGCATGAACAAAACCATCCAGAATGCTCTGATTGCTGCCGACCGGCTTTTTGAGATCATGGACCTGGAACGGGAAGAAGAAAGCAATCAAATGGAACTAACCGGAAACATGACCGGGGACATTCAGTTCGAAAACATTTCCTTTAGCTACGGCACCCGCATTGATGTTTTCAAAGACTTCAATCTGACCATTGAAAAAGGAAAAATCACGGCCATTATCGGCGAGAGCGGTTCGGGCAAGTCCACACTCACTTACCTGGTTCAGAAATTGTATCCGCTGAACGAAGGGGTTATCCGGATTGGCCAATACAACATTCAATATATAAGCACCCAATCCCTGCGTAACCTGATTGGGGTCGTTCCCCAGCAACTGAACATATTTTCGGGAAATGTGACAGAGAACATTGCCGTGGGTGAAACAGAGCCCGATATGGAAAAGGTGATCCGCGTTTGCTCTCAACTGAAGCTTATCGAATTCATAGAACAACTGCCCAATGGCTTTCATACCTGGCTTGGCGAAAACGGCGCCACCCTTTCGGGAGGGCAAAAGCAACGCCTGGCCATTGCCAGGGCATTATACAAGGAACCGGAGATCCTGATACTCGATGAAGCTTCCTCTAACCTGGATTCGGAGGCAGAATACCATGTAAAACAAACCGTTCACCACCTCCGGGATCAGGGCAAAACAGTAATACTGATCGCTCACCGGCTCAGCACCCTTGCCGGGGCCGACACAATTGTGGTACTGGAAAAGGGAAGGGTGACAGAGCAAGGATCGCATGAGGCATTATATGACAAAAAAGGCAGATATTATCAATTGTGGCAGAAGCAGATCCCTTCCTATGTGAATCAAAATATTTGAAATTATTGGAAGGAAGGCAGGATTGTAACTATGAAAACGGGCATGTACAGAAAATCATGAACAGTTAATATTCAAAACCATCAAACCATGGCTTATTTCAAATACCTTGAACGACTGGAAAGAATGGACCGACTGATACGTATGGAAAACACAGGAACCCCGCGTAAATTTGCTAACAAACTAGGTATCAGCGAAAGCCATCTCTATTTTTGCTTGAAGGAGCTGAAGGAATATGGACTGCCTATATCTTATAATGGGGTGAAGCGTAGCTACTATTACCGGGAGGACGTGAAGCTCAGGGTAAGCGTAAGCATTCAAAAAATGGCGGAGGATGAGGTGATTCATATTGTCGGGGGCATTGAAAAAAAATCAAATTTTTTTGCCCCACTATTATATAATCAGAGTGAGGGGACGTATTTTGGTACATGATATCATAAAAAACAGGCCTGTATTCAAAAAGGTGAAATCAACCGCCTCAAAGCGTTGTTTAATTAAAACTTTTATGCCTTATGAAAAAATTAGATTTAAAGAATTATGAAGTAGTTGCTTTGGATAAACCAGAGAGTAAAAAATTTAATGGAGGAGGGCTCGGTCCACTGTGGTGGAATTCCATGATTAGAGCTGGACTTTTATCTCGTTGGATAATAACCAATAGAGGTTATATGGAAAATTATATGGCATGAGAGCAGCTTAAAAAAAGAAAAACAAAAAGTTACACTAAATCTTTATTCAGTCTGACGGCAGACAAGGAAAACGAAATACTAAAAAATAGATTATATATAAGAATCTAGTCTAAAAAGGCGCTTAGCGGCTATATTTAGCTAATTGTGCAAAATTAATCCATTGAATTTCAGAGATCTACTAGAGCCGCTTAGCGCCTTATCAGCCAAATCTAGCTTTTTATACCGGACTCATATAATTAAAGTTCGATTTTTAAGAGGATTGATAGCTTTTAGTTTCCTGCCAGTCGTCAGGCTGATTAATAATGAAAAACAAAAATTGACTTTCACTGGACATATATTATAGAATTAGCTTATATGCTAAATTTTTCTAGTATTATAGGAGTTCAGTCTTAAAAGGGGATTAAATTAAGACAATGCCACTAAATCTTCAAAAGATCAAAACAAACAAAAAGAATGTATTCACTTTCTTATTTTAATTAAATTTCGTGCTTTTTGTGTTTGGTGGCAAAAGAACCTTTTAGACCGCACTCTTCTATTATTTATTAAAACATTAAAAGGCTAAATTATGGAAGCAGGATTAATTGCTTTAGTAATATTTCTAATAGGAGATATAATAATACTTATACATATTAAAAGAAAAAAAAAATCAAAACATAAAAATAACAATAGACAATAGCTTTGGATGGTAACTTTATTACATATGGCACAAACGGCATTTTTCTTTTCTGAGGGGGTATTAAATGAAATTTTAAAAGGATAGATATATTTCCTGTAAATTGACGGAGGAAAATCATAGGTGTTTATAACAAACTCGCTTATTAATGAGTTAAGGCCTAAAATGCTTAAAATAAGAAAATGCCACTAAAGCTCTAACCTGTTCAGCGACTGACGGGAACACTAAAAACAAACAAAAAAGAGATATTCAGTTTCTTAATTTGATAAAATTTCGTGTACCAACCTGTTGTCGGGCAGGTTTGTGTTCTTGCACCCCTCAGAATAAAGGGTTCATGGAAGAAAAATCCTTTTTAGGCTTGAGTCAAAAAATTTTCAGAGGTGAATGTAATATGTATATTGTAGAAATATAAACTAATGAAAACTTTAAAGTTATCTAATTTTCTGATCAATACTCACCTTGGAGTATTTCTCGGAATCTTTTTCCTGTTACATCTTTTAATAAACCTTCCATTTTTATGGGCACCTGATGACAGCACAACAAATGATACTGTGGAAATGCTCGAAGAAACAGGGGGTAAAGCAACTGTATTATTTGCTTCAGTTATTTTGGCTCCTCTCTTCGAAACGTTTTTCTACCAGTTCTCTGTAATCAAAATGGTGCGTTTTCTGATTAAATATTCCATATGGGCTTTTATTATTGCCATTCTTGGGTCCGCTCTTTTGTTTGCCTGGGACCACTCCTACTCCAGATATTATCAAATAGGTGCTTTTTTTATAGGTATCCTTTATGCATCTGTTTTCTATATAGCTCAATACAGGCGAGAACTTCCGGCATTTCTGATTGTAGCTATTTTACACAGCACATGGAATCTGTTTGTTTTTATCATGGACGAAATTGGATATTGAAGAAAATAAACCTTGAAAATGAAAATTAAACAACTCAGAATAAAAAAGATCCTTACAATCTCGTATTTAATTCATTGACAATAAAATGACTAAAAACCTCATTAAAAAATAAAAAATATCATGATGGTTATAATATCTTTCCTTGTTTTTACCAGCATTTTTAAATTCTGGGATATTATAAAAAAATTGATCAGTAATGTTTTATATAAATAATAATTTGATGCTCATGAAATTATATCCTACAAAATGGCGCATAATATTTCAGGTAGGATCAATTGCTACCTTTATTTCTGCCTTGGGTTTACTAATAATATCTGCCAACTTACTAAAAGTCAATCTATTGGTCTTATCTTTGTTTCTATATTTATTAGCAATGACAAAAATGAGAAATGAAGATGAATTTGTGAGATCAGTTAGATATAAAACTCTATCTTTCACCTTCATGATTCTGTTTGCAGCTTTTAT
>JAGXLC010000233.1 GCA_018334875.1 Bacteroidales bacterium
ACGGTATCATAAACAAAACGCTCATCCTCATCCGAAACCGATTGGACCGAGTGGATTAACCGCTTCACTTCTTCCCCATCGTATGGTTCAGGAAGTTTTGTACCGTCCGGCAGTTCACGGAATCCACTTTCCTTCGGGGGTTTAGGCTCTCCCGGTCCGTGTTTATCTTTAATTATACCCAAAAACTTCAGGATTGCCCTGATGATCTTTTTGATAAAATCAAATATTTTTTTCATAATACTGGATATTTTTTATTGAATGGAATATGAGAGGCGCTCAGCGGCTTTTTCGTAGAATCCATAAACCATCATAGTGATTCATAGTTTCCTATAAAAGCCTCCTGGCGCCATATCAAACTATCTTTTGCAAAATGCCATTTCATCCCCTAAGTCATGATGATTTGCCTCACCATTCGTCATCTTCAGACTTACGCGAAGATTCACCGTATAGGCACAATTTTGAAGTGCAGATACAGATACGGTGCCCGAATATTCTACCGTACCATAAGCTTCTTCTCCCGGGGTATTGTGCGAAACGGCGGGGAAACTATGGTCTCCAGGCCCGTTCATATTTACACGGACGTTTCCCAGATTGGGATTGGCAGCGGTATATTCCACAGTAAGGGAATCACTTATGGAATCACAGCCTGAAGAACCAAGCTCCTGAATATCCATAGAAGCCACACCATCCATATTGGAGGTTCCAGAGACCCAACTGCCTCCCTGGGGTACATTCTGATAGACCGTATTGAATAGGGCCAGGGGATGAGAAGTGCCAGCTACGATCTCAGTCGAGCTGCCTTTTTCTCTTTTTAACATCCTGATTTTGAAATACCGGTTCTTTTGCAGTGAAGCGAGACCGGTAGTAGGATCACCCGGATTAAGACCGAACATATTCACCGTTCCACTAGCAATTTCATGGCTTCTCAGGTTCAATACCAGGCCATTGCTGTTTAAAAATAAAGTTCTCAACTGGGGAACCGAAATCCAGTTTCCGTTAAAGGGAACATTCTGCTCGCCTGAGTGCGGGTGAATGGCATAATAGGTTGTTTCGACGGGATTTGCAGGATTGCCGGTCAGTTTTTGGGTGTAGCCAATAACCGTATTGGCAATCTGTCCCGGAAGGACATCTTCCCATCCGGAGAGCGCCGTACCACCCGGTGCATCATATTCCCGGTATTGAAATTTGTACTCGAGGTCATTACCATTCAGTTTTTTGGTTAAAGTGCCAATCAGGGAAAGGGTGCCAAAAAATGCGTTTTCGTTCCAATGGCCCTGGGGTTTCCCTTTCGTTCTTCCCGTGCTGGTACTGATATTGGAAAGGATATCATACCTTCTGTTTAAGCCAATACTGAAAAAACCGGCTACCTTATTGGGAGGTTCAGGTAAGGGAATTTCAGGAACACATAAAGTAACACAATATATGTTGCCAATATTTTCCCTTTCCGATTCTTTTCCCTTCGAAGGCGACTCTTTATGGAATACATTGCCGTCATGAGCAAAATGAAAATATACATCGGGACCGAAATCACCCGAGAAGGGGGTTTCAACATTTACCACCGGAGAAAGGAAGGTCTTTTTGAAATCTGCTGAACGATAGAAAATGCAGAAATAGCCCCGTGCGTCGGTTTGTGCCGAGCCAATCTGATCATCGTGAATCCAGTCGTTGTCCATAGCAATGACTTCAATGCCCGGCGCCGGTTTTCTTTCCCTGTCAACATTCTCTTCAGGACAGATATACACTCTGCCACAAATCATCCATATATCCAGCCGGTCTAAAATCCGGCCGAAATTCACCTGTGATATCCCTATATCATACCGGAAAGAATAGGGATACTCTGTGTTTTCCTCATATTGATCCTTTAACTTAGGTTTAACGGTCGTATAATGCACCTGGAACGATTCAAAATCATCGTTTTTTTCTGTATTTCCCTGGCCTATATCAGGAATGGAATTGAACCGGATGTCGAATTCAACAGGTCCATTTAAATAATCCTTTTGTTTGTTGTCTACTTCGGTTTGATAAAAACCGTTTTCATCGGTCATAATTTCGGCCAGAAGCCGGCTTTTCTTTGAATCCACTTCCTTCTCATCAAGAAACCTAAACGTTTCCTTGGGAGGAGAAGCAATTGCAGCCTGAACGGCTTCCTGAGCTTCCTCTCCTTCAGGAGCTTTATAGACTCTGATTTGTACATTGGGAAGGATTTCTTTTCTTCCGCAACTGGAAGTGTATAAATTGCCATAAAATCCACGGATACTTGTCATAATCGTAAAATTTAATGTGGTTAAACAATGAATAAGTAAATAAAGGTCTGTTTTTTTGCCTCTAAGAACCATCCAAAAATAGGGATCGTTTTCATATAAATCAAGAGGGGTAACAGAGCCGGTGCGGCTATAGAGGCGGGATTCTAAGTTATTTTATTAAATAAACGGGTTAAGTGTAAATACAAAAACAACTAATAATGAATTAGTTATTAAATATTTGCACTAGGCAGATATATAAATAACAACAATACAAAAAAGTGCTGTTCAATTATCTAAATACAGGCACGTAAAAAAAAGGAAGGCATCTATATATATTAAGTCATTTCAGAAATTGTTCACGATCAGTTGTCAAAATATTCCATTCAATACAATTTAGATACATTTATGACATCATGTAGGTCATTGCCTGCATTTTCATTACTACATCGCATGTTGTAATTTAGAATAAAAATTTTAAGTCAGAATTATTTTAGGCGCTTACTTATTATTTTCTTGATTTTTTTGGCAGAAAATGAAATTCTAATATCTAATTTCGAAATTCTAAACAATATCAAATGACCAAACAAAGAAATTTCAAAACAAACCAATATGCAAAGAGCACTCATGAAAATCTTCGGTTCTATTTTAAATAAGTTTGAATAAAATGTTTTGATCTCCGGCAGCTGCCGGATTGAACATTATTATTTGTTTAGGATTTAGAAATTAGGATTTCCAGTTTATCTGGGTTAGGGTTTATACTTTTCAGACTTTATATTTCCGTTTAAGTTTAATGCTTTATCCGGGCTTTATCCATTTAATAAAATCTTCCATCCTTCATATTGTATCTGCGATGCGCATAATTGGTAATCCTGCTGTCGTGTGTTACCAGTAGTACCGTCCCACCATCCTCGGCAAATCCGGATATATACTCCAAAACTGCTTCGGCATTCCCATCATCAAGGTTTCCCGTAGGCTCATCTGCAAATAATACTTTGGGTTCATTTATCAATGCCCGGGCAAGTGCAACCCTTTGTCGCTCACCTGTACTGAGTTCCCCGGGTTTATGCCGGATCCTGTTGCTTAAGCCGAACCGATCTATCAATGTTTTTGCCCTTTTTTCCGGTGAAGAAGGATGGGAACCGGAAGCTGCAGATGGAACCAGAACATTTTCAAGTATATCCAAATAGGGAATGAGATAAAACTGCTGAAAAACAAATCCCATATTTTCAGCCCTTTCTCTGTCTCTATTGTCGGAAGAAATACTGTATAAATCCTTATCATCCAGCAGCACCTTCCCTCCTCCGGGATACAATAACCCCCCGGCCACGAGGAGCAATGTGGTCTTTCCACAGCCACTCGGCCCGTTCACTCCGACAAGCTCTCCCTTATCTGCCTCAAGAGAGACTCCATCCAGGGCTCTGATTTCCTCCTTGTTTTTCGTCTTATAAAATTTTTTCAGCCCGTTTAACCGCAATACCATTGTTTATTCTTTTCTTTAATATAACCATAGACAAATGCTCAACTACTCAAAAATAACTTTATTCACGTTCCTGAAATGCATTGTTCCCATTATTGTTCATGCAAAATAACTGCCGGATCGCGGTTGGCTGCCATCACAGAAGGGAGGAATCCTGCTGTCAGAGCCAAAACAGGTGCCAATAACAAACCCAGCATAATGATCGAAAAACTTATGAGATTTTCAGAACCAATGTTTGCAAATTCAATACCGCTCCACATGATACCAAGCCAGATTCCAACCAGAGAGCCGACAATCCCGCCTATTATTCCCATTAAAACAGATTTTCCCAGGAAAATCCGGAGTATCTGAAATCGTCTGAACCCTACTGCCCGCAGAATACCTATCTCATATCTTCTCTCGCGTACATTGTTCCATATTAAGACAAAGATCCAAACCGAAGCCCCTGCTATCAGCAATATCACCAGTACAGAAGCCAGGTTTTCCTTTTTCTGCCTCAATTCACGCTGATGTGCCAGCTCTTCACTTACCACTTCCTCATGAAGGGCAGCCGCTTTTTCCCTGACCTCAGCACGCGCCTTTATAAGTGAACTGAACTCAAAAACTTTGGCATGGGGAAGCACACCATTTACCTCTTCTTCCAACTGACCCAGTTCTTCAGTATGACAAACACATTGAAGGGCAAGAATGCCGTTTATTTTGTCCGGCCTGCCCAGAATAGCCTGTGCCCTGCCAAGGGGAATCCACACGCTTAGGTCATCTTTTGTTCCCTTTTTAGGATGTATTCGGTTTACTTCAAATGTTTCCCCTTTAATGTTTATTTTATCTCCCCGCCTGAGGTTCAATGATTCTGCTATCTCCCCGCCCAAATCGGCTTTACCTTCGCGGACCCGTTCCATTATGGGTGAACGGTATTCATCGTCACCGGTCAAATGCGCAGGTTTGCTGTACACCGGAACCTGTCCCTCAATTCCTGTTAAAAAGATATCGGTATTCCCGGTCTCCCAGTGAATTTTTTCCTGAAGCACCGGGAGAAGATGATTGAGTGTCTTCATATCACTTTCGGCAATTTTCCAGACATCCCCGTAGTCCAGATAATGGGTGGCATATCCTTTGCTTTCAAGCTCTGCTATACCCTGCTCACGATGAACAATAAGTACATTATAGCCCATATCCCGCATTATCTTTCTATAATCATCCTCAAGGCGTATCATCTCTTCTCTCAATTCCTTTTCCTTCTCTGTGAGCATTTGTTCGGTTGCCAGCTTATCGCCGGTAAGCAATATGATGGATCCAACAACCCCGGCAGTGGCTATGATCAGGGACAGTACTCCCGTTATGAAGCCATATTTTTTATGACCCATTTCCCTTTTTATAATCAACCAGATATTGATTCTTTTATCGTTTCTGTGCTTTGATATCATTTTCATGAAGTATGTGTACGTGTTTTTTATGTTCGACTACACCTTTTGGGATTAAATTCAACATGTCATCAGTGAATATTCCTATAATATAAAACAATGCCTATAAGCAATACAAGGACAATAACACCTGCAAAAATCAATATCAACTTTTGTTTAAGGTCCATTATACCGGTGGATTCATCAACAGAAGCTTCTAAACGTTCCTTACCATGTAGCTTGAAATTTTCCGGCATTTGCTTATCCGCTTCCTTTTCTTCCCCTGCCTGGGAATTTTTCTCCCCAAATTCGCCGGATAAGGCTGACTTATCTTCTGCACTTCCTTTTATTCTCCGGGAGTCTGATGCTTGATCGTCGATAATATCCAGATAAACCACTTTATCCCGATCATTCTCACTACTTTCAGTATTCTTACTCTCTCTTCCCAAACGTTGACGGGTCGCCGATTCTAAGCGACGGCGCACTTCCTCTTCTTTGCTTCTGAAATCGCCCATTCCACTCAAAGGATTGACCTTGTTTATATCCGTTAAGTGCTCGACATGCTCATCCCAATCCATTGCCAACAGCAGATCTACTCCGGGATTTGCCGCTTTAGCCTGACAAGAGCAGTCGCCGGTAATAAATTCTGCGGCATCCCTTATGTTCCATTCATTAATTCCTTCGCCTACTATGCCATAAAGTATAATTCCCCTGCCAAATACAGGGAAAACCATGGGCTCGGACTTAAATTCTTTTAGGTCCTCTTCACTGTTAAGCAGCATATTCACAACCATTTCTTCCCCGGGATCATGGCGAGAAATACGGATGATTTCGAAATTAATTCTGAGGGCATTTTTATCTTCCATCTCTTGTGAATTGTTCCGCCACATATCCGGATCAGTCAATACAAGGGACTGCTCAAGGCGATTCAATGTTTTTTCCAGCACCTCCAGGGCCTGTCGGTCCTTCTTCTTGTTTCCGCTTTCCAGTAGAACCCAGACAGCAGTCGCATCATCCAGCAGTTTGTTGGCAATGTTACTCCGTATGGGCGATTCAAGCAAAAGGTTTACATTTTCTCTGTTAAACGGCCCTGACCAGGCCACCCCATCAATTCCGCTTATCCGGGGATAGCGGAGAACCATCCATGGAAATTCAAAGGGTGTTATATCCTCTGAATATCTGTGGGTGAAAGTTTTGCCATTCCCTTCTGCATTAGTTGTTTTTACATCAATATTTGCTTCCATCCCGTGGTCGGCAGGGTTTATTTTAAGCCGATCAACCAGGGCTTGCTCTTCAGAACTGAACCCATCCTTATAGAAAATCTCCAGTCTATAAGAATCGGCTTCCCAGTATTCCAGGGCATATCTAAAAACAGGTATGGGACAGG
>JAGXLC010000234.1 GCA_018334875.1 Bacteroidales bacterium
GTCAATAGTGAAAAGATATAGATGGGAAGACGTGATGATAGGAATACTGAGGAGACACCCATTACTCATTACTCATTACTCATTACTCATTACTCATTACTCCCCACTCACAAGCCCATCACTCACTACTCATTTCTTCTTCGCCTGATAGCCCTGTTTCTTCTGTGCCTGTTTTTGCTGTGCTTCTTCTAAACGCTGCTGCATTTTCGATTTCTTCTGCGGTTTTTTCTTGTTTTCCTTCAGTTTTCTGTGAATTTCCTCATCATCCACAAAATTCCTGATTATCAATGTTTGACCGAGGGTTATAATATTGGAAAGGAAGAAGTAATAACTCAATCCTGAAGCAAAGCTGTTGAAAATGAACAGCAACATAACGGGCATGAAGTAGGTTGTAAAGAATTTCATGCCGGGCATCTGCTGGCTGCCACTCATCTGCGAACTGTTGATCTTTGTTGTAAAGATAAGGGTTACTGCCATCAGTAAGGTGAAAAGGCTGATATGGTCTCCGTAGAAGGGGATCGAAAAAGGCAGGTCCAGAATGGAGTCATAGGAAGAAAGATCATTGGCCCACAGGAAACCTTCCTGCCTCAGCTCAAAGGAAGACGGGAAGAACTGTACCATGGCTATCAATATAGGCAGTTGGAGCAACATCGGCAGACAACCGCCCATGGGGTTCACCCCTGCCTTTTTATACAGATCCATCTGAGCCCGCTGTTTTTTCATGCTGTCTTCCTTCTTCGGGTACTTTTTGTTGAGCTCATCAATTTCGGGCTTCAGTACCCGCATTTTGGCCTGCGAGAGATACGACTTGTATGTGAGCGGGAAGAGTACTGCCTTGATGATTAGGGTAAGGAGAAGGATGATGATCCCGTAATTGGCAATCGAATTATCCAGCCAGTTGAAGATGGGAATAATGATGTATTTGTTGACCCATTTGAATACGGCCCAGCCTAGCGGGATAAGGCTTTCAAATTCCTGATCGTATTGTTTCATCGTGTTGTAGTGATTGGGGCCAAAATAGAAGCTCATCGGAGCCTCATACTGGTCTTTGCTTTCATAGGGCACCCCAATCTCTGCGGCAAGGTATTTCTGATATTTTTCGGAGTCTTCTTCGTTGCGTACCTCTACTCTTGAATTGGTAAAATAGCCGTCCGATACCAGGATGGATGAGAAAAACTTTTGTTTAAAGGCGATCCACTTTAATCTGTTTTGCAGTTCTTCCTCTTCTTCATCACTGGTCATGCCCCCCAGGGTGTTCACCTCATCCTGATAAAACTTATACCCGACAGTGGTAGTGTTTCGCCTGTTGTCCTCACTTTTTTCCAGTCGTGGGGATCTAATATCCCACTGCAGATCCAGTTCGGTGTAATTATTGGGTATCACCTCGTTCATCCCGTGAAAACGGATGTTGAAATCCATTATGTGCGTATTGGGGGCAAGGGTATAAACATATTCAATATAACGATCCTGCCCCGCATGAAGCCGAAGTCTTACCGTTTGTTCACTTGCTCCTGCATAAAGGGAGTCCTGATCGCCTACCACTTCATAGTATAGATTGTTGGTGGCAATTTGGCGCTTGTTGGCAAAGAAATTAAAGCCAAATGTGTTGTGATCTCCGCTGAACAGGACCAGAGGCCTGCCATCGTAAGTTTCATATTTTTTTAATTCCACCGAATATGGCTTGCCACCTTTGGTAGAAATTTTTGTTTTCATCAGTTCATTCTCAAGAACGACAAACTCCTTTTCGCCTTTGGCTGACACAGCAAAGGGTCCGTACATATCCCTCAGTTCACTTTCGGTGGTATCTCTGCCGGTTTGGGCTTTTTCCTGTGTCTGGGCCTGCTGAGGTTGTGGCTGTTCTGCTTCTTGTTGTTTATCGGTTACCTGTGTATCTTGTTGCATTTGTTCCACTCTTTCCAGAGAATCCCGTACCCGTTGCATCCTTTGTCTTTCTTCCTCCGAAGGGCGGTTGACAATCCCATAAACAACAAGTATCAAAGCAATAATCAGAAGCCCTATTATTGAGTTTTTATCCATTTTGGTACAATTTTTATCTCGCCTTATAAATATTAGGGCCACAAAGATAAATTGAAATCATAAGATTTTCAAAAATCCATGGAGATAATGTTATTTTTTTGGAGTTGTTGCCGGCATCATTTGTAAGCCGTCAAATTTATACGGTTGATGAACACATTTCCTTTACAAATGCTACAAACAGGGGATGGGGATGCATAACCGTACTTTTGTATTCGGGATGAAACTGTACCCCTACAAACCAGCGATAATCAGGAATTTCTATAATTTCTACCAGGTTTGTTTCGGGATTGATTCCGGAGGCCATCATACCTGCTTTTTCAAAATCTTTCAGATAAGCATTGTTAAACTCATATCGGTGGCGGTGTCTTTCTTTTGTATGTGTGGTTTGATAAATTTTATGGACCCTGGAATTTTTTGTGATATCGCATGGATAACTTCCCAGGCGCATGGTTCCTCCTTTTTCGGTGATATTTTTTTGTTCTTCCATCAGATCAATAACAGGATAAGGGGTGCGCCGGTTGAACTCAGTTGAATCGGCATTCTTGTATCCCAGAACGTTGCGTGCAAATTCTATAACCGCACACTGCATGCCCAGGCAAATCCCTAAAAAGGGGAGATTGTTCTCCCGGGCATACCGGGCAGCTATGATCTTGCCTTCAATGCCTCTTTGCCCGAACCCGGGTGCTATTATTATTCCATGAAGATCCTGGAATTTTTCATCCACATTGTCGCTTGTAATATCTTCCGAATGAACGGTCACTACATCAACTTTGCATTGATTTTCTGCTCCCGCATGAACAAAGGATTCCTGGATCGATTTGTAGGAATCGGGCAGTTCCACGTATTTTCCCACCAGCCCTACCTTGATCGCGGTTTTTGGGTTTTTGAGCTTGTTTACAAAACTTTTCCACTGCTCAAGTTTGGGTTCTGTTTTGGTTGTCAGATCCAGTTTATTCAGAACAGTAAGATCCAGCTTTTCGGATTCCATCAGCAGGGGAACCTCATAAATGGTCTCCACATCTCTTGATTCCACCACCGAACCAAGCTCAACATTGCAAAACAAAGCCACTTTTTTCCGTATATCCTGATTCAGTGCCAACTCTGTTCGTAATACCAAAATATCAGGCTGTACCCCGTTTTCCAGCAAACCTTTTACCGAGTGCTGGGTGGGTTTGGTTTTTGATTCTCCTGAGGCCGAAATATACGGTACCAGGGTCAGGTGGATGACCACACTGTTGTGGGCTCCGAGTTCCCACTTCAACTGCCTCACCGCTTCAATATAGGGTAAGGACTCAATATCGCCTACAGTACCCCCGATCTCTGTGATTACCACGTCGTAATCAAAGCGTTTACCCAATAGTTTGATGCTTCTCTTAATTTCGTCTGTGATGTGGGGTATCACCTGCACCGTTTTTCCCAGGTAATCTCCTCTACGTTCCTTATTGATCACCGCCTGATAAATCTGTCCTGTGGTAACATTATTGTTCCGGGAAGTCAGTACACTGGTGAATCTTTCGTAATGCCCCAGATCCAGATCGGTTTCGGTTCCGTCTTCTGTAACGTAACATTCTCCATGTTCATAGGGATTGAGCGTACCCGGGTCAATATTGATGTAAGGATCGAGCTTTTGTATGGCCACGGAGTATCCCCGGGCAAGCAGTAATTTGCCGAGAGAGGCTGATATGATTCCCTTGCCCAGTGAGGAGGCAACGCCGCCGGTAACAAAGATATATTTGGTATTTTCGGCCAATGTATTAGAATTTATTCTTCTTCCGTATCGAATGTGTCAATTAGTTTGATCTTTTCCTCCAGAACGCTTATTTCATTCTTTGCATGCTCTATCTTCTTCTTATAATCATTGATCATTGAGTTTGCTTCACTGGATTCGGCTGAAATGAAACCCAGATTGTTTTCCCACAAATGGATATTATTTTCCAGCTTTTCGATTTTATTCATGAACTTATCGCGCTCCTGGTACATTCGGTTTTCTGCTTTAGGCTTTTGCTGGAGATTTTTGAGTTTGCTGCGGTATTTTAGCACTTCTTTTTGGATGTCGTCAATGTTCAGATTATCATACTGGTTGTATATGGCTTTTCGGTATTCTTCCTGAATCTTGTCCTTTTGTTCATAGGGAACAAATCCTATGTGACTCCATTCGTCTTCAAAAGTTTGCAGTTGCTTTATGTCTTCCTCCATATTGTCGGAGGGTTTGAAGTTGCGTATTTTTTGAATTAATTCTTCTTTTAATTCCAGGTTCTTTTCAAAATCATTATCCGTGGTTTTTTCCTGCTGCTTTTTTCTTTGGAAAAAATGATCACAAGCCCCCCGGAACCGGTTCCATATCTCATCTGCCTGGTTTTTGGGAACGGGTCCTATTTCTTTCCATTGTCTCTGGAGGCGGACCAGTTCTTTTTTTGTATTAATCCAATCGGTACTGTCTTTTAATTCTTCTGCCCGGGCCAGCAATTCCTTTTTCTTCTTTAGATTGTTTTCCTGCCACTCCCTGTGTTGATCATAGAACTCTCTTTTTCGGTCAAAAAACCGGTCACACGCTTTTCTGAAACGGTGAAAAATTTTGTTGTTATATTTTTTGGGAGCAAAGCCGATTTTCCGCCATTCTTTTTGAAGATCAAGTATTTGCCGTGTATATCGATTCCAGGCTTTATGGGTGTTTATTTCCTTTTCAGCAATTTCTTCAGCCTGTTCACAAATTTTCCTTTTTGCTTCCAGGTTTTCGTTTTCTTTTCTTTTTAATTCTTTAAAATATTCCTGATGGCGCTTATTGATTTCATAGGTTGCCGACTTAAATCTTTGCCAGATTTCCTCTCGTTTTCCGTAAGGAACGGGTCCGATTTCCCTCCATTGGTCGTGATAATCCTGGAGTGTCTTGGATGCCTCCACAATATTGTCTTCTTCCTTGAGTTGCTCAGCCTTTTCGCAAAGATCCAGTTTGGCTTCCAGATTTTTTTTCAGATCAAGATCCCTGAGTTCTTTATTGATTTTTACAAAATCGTAGAATTTTTCCACGTGATGATGGTAGGTGGCCCATAAAACTTTCTCCTTATTCTGGGGAACCGGTCCGGTGTCTTTCCAGCGCTTCTGAAGCTCCCGGAATTCCTTAAAGGTTTGGTTCATTGATTCCTTTTTGTTGACCAGATTTTTAAGCTCCTCAATAATCTTATATTTCTCCTCGAGATTTTTTTTCTTTTCATCTGCAATTTTCTTGTTGGCTTCAGCTTTGCGTTGCTTAAAGCGTCTAAGCAGTTCTTTCATCTCTTCTTCCTGGGGATCTTTTTCGGGCACAAAACTTTCCGGATCGCCCCCTTCGCTGGTGTGTCTTGTCTTGTTCTCTTCATTATCAGCCCGCTGTTTTTTATAAAAAGTGGCTTTGATGACGTCCACTTCTTTCCTGATGTTGTTGATGTTGTCGGAATCAACCAGTTCTTTGAGCCGGTCTACCAATTCCTGTTTGGTATAGGTGGTATAATCTATGTTGGGCATGTCCCGGGAAGCGTTCCGTTGATCAGAGAAATCCTGTTCCGGTTCCTGTGATCCGTCATCTGTTTCTGATTCTTGTTCCCCGTAGTTGTTTTCACCTTGATTAACCGCTTCCTGGTCTTCTTTATCATCCCCGTCATACTGATCCTGAGGCGTGTTGTTTTGGGTTACAGATTCAACCTGCTCATTTAATGGTTGATTCTGCTCTGAGCTAGATTTGTGATTCTCCTTGCTGTCCATACAGTGGGCTTTTTACTTCGACTTGCAAGCAAGTCATTAATTTATAATTGCTTTTAATCCTTTTTTGCGAATTTATATAAATTCTCAGTCAATCGCTAATAAATAACGGGTTCATTTTACAAAACAATTTTACCTTTATATTGAAACCTTGATCTGGTCACTGGACTCAATACTGCGACAAAGATAAAATATATATTGATTTGAAAAAAGAGCTGGGATGAATGGTACCAAATAAAATCCCCGGCATTGATCCCTGAAATGGGTTTATGCCGGGGATGGAATAAAATTTGTAAAGTGAAGGAAATCTCAAATTTTATGCTTTATAGCTTATTTTCTTATCCTTGTGGATCCCGATGGCCTAATTTGATGAATCCGGTTCACTGAACGGGCAGGGCTCCTGTAAACAGGGGTGCTTCTCCTGATCGGTTGGGTTCTGATATGTCGTCGTACCGGATCGCGCATGATTATGTTATTTCTGTCCGGTGTGCTCTGAATGTTTGAGGGACGAATATAATGCATCCTGTTTACTGATCTGGTATTTTGCCTCCGAATATTCCCGTCGGTTGCTTTTATGGTACGCAGGGGCATGCGTACCGTCCTGTCAGAAGGTATGCTCAGCCTTGTATTGGTTGAGGATTTATTTTCCGGCAAAGATACCACTCTTCTGATTCTTTGGGTATGGGGAGCGTTGGCATCAAACTTTCTGGTACTGTTTATGATACCTTCCC